>JBCCWF010000067.1:0-18578 GCA_039194035.1 Cyanobacteria bacterium P01_E01_bin.6
GATTTTACCGATAATCTCTTTTGGTTGCGCTATCTCACAATTGCCCATGTGACTTTTGTGGGTTCGCGCAGCCTTATTCTTATATGGCCATCCATTACTTTTAAGGTACCTGCGCGTCATTAGAACCAAAATTCAAAACCCTGTGCCGCTTGCTGTGAAATTAATACAGGAATTGAAAGGGACCATTTATTATGGCCAGCTAATTAGATTCTCCGCTGCAAGATTGGCAATACCTACCGAAGTCTATTGATTTAGAGTCCAAAATTGTCTTGATAGAAGGGAATGTGCTTGAGGTACTGATAGTTTTGCTCAATGAATCGAGTTTCATCGATTGCCATCTGTGTCACTTTATCCACAAGAGAATCGTTGTTTTTTAATGGATAAATGGCCACAAATCGGGGTTTCATTTGATGAAAAACGGTCAAATACGGGAAATCGCTTTCGGGCACATTACAAGAGAACGCAGCTTGAGACGACACTTGTGCTGGTAAGGGTTGAGCACTGTTGACTTCAAATGAAATGGGGATGGCGGGTGTGAGTTGTCGAATGGGTTCGAAGGGAGAATCCTTGAGGCCAATGTCTCCGATGGCGAGCTTGTCCAATGAGGCGACCAGTTGACGGTTGTAAACCAGCCACCCTTGAGTTTGATCGAGCTTTTCGGGGATTGCGATTTGGGTTGAAAATAAATTGTGGTTGACCTGCTGATGTGTGGTGAGTACCGCAATTTGAAAGTGAGCTAAATCGGCGATCGCCACTTCAGGAAACAGAGCTTTTGAGTGCCGAGAAATAGAGTGAACCATGATGGAAAGAATGGTGAGGGGGATCTGTTTATAAAGATACGATAAAGACAACTCAGAAGAGGCTATCTTAAGGGATCGTTAGTCTTTCTTGTTACAAAATGTTCCAATAAGACGTTTGTCTGAACAGGTTGTAATGGAGCAGGTGGGCTTGCTCAGTGTTGCTCAGTGTTGCTTAGATGCGCCTGACTGTCTCTGGATGCCCCTATCACTCTGTACCTTTAGAGGTACTCATTTCTGCCGTAAAAAGGGAGACTCAAGACCTAAAATCCAGGTTTCTCTTCCTTCCTAGCAAAATAGCGATAGGAGTATGAGGGTTAAGAGAGGGGATTAACCGAAAATTTATTAGGGCATCCTCCTCCCTTGTCAGAACTAAACAAATTTGGAAAGCATGGTTCCTGATTCGCAGGATATTAGTTTTCCCACGAATCACGGCAACTAACTCATTTTCTTGCCCTTCATGAATTAGCAAATTTCTAAGGTTTATTACACAAAGATGAGCGACTGAGTCGCGCTCCACGCCCTTCAATCGCTCATCTCTGCGTAAACTTTGTCAAGTCCTGCGCCCTTCTCAAAACAGACGGATTTTCCATTTCTCAGGATCTGTATCTAAGTTTCAGGAATCGAGCCTGTTGAACATGAAAGGTAAGTACAAACAAACTTTGAGTTTGCACCCACTGATATCGAGGTATTCGACTAAGTAGCTAGCCATAATTAAACGGTTCCTTCCAAATCCTGTATTTCCTGCGCAGCAGGAAATACAGGATTTGGGGTTTTGGTTTTAATGATGCCCAGGTACTTATGAGCATTCCTAGAAAAAGATGGGAATTCTACCCCTAACTCTCATTGCAATTCTGGCTTAATATATCTCAACTTATTCGTAAGTTTTCTACTAGTCAGAACATTGAGGCTGATAAGCCGAACCTAGACGAGGTTTAACTCAATCTGGGAAGAATTTAACGGGATTCTGGGGTGCCGATCTCCAGAGGCTCGCCTCAAAACACAAGCCAAAATTTACGAAAAAGTGAGCCCGATACTCACCTGTAGATTTTGTATCATTCATCCCTCGCATGCTCAATCTCTGTTGCGTCATTAAGTTGCCATGAGTAATCTCTACGATATTTTCATCTCCTATGGACGACCTGACAGTAGAAAGTTTGCTATCAAACTCTGCAATCGTCTGACGGCACTAAACTATCGTGTTTGGTTTGATGTAAACGATATTCCTGCTGGAGTGGACTATCAAAAGCACATTGATGATGGTATTGAGAAGTCTCATAATCTTTTGTTTATCATCTCGCCCCATTCTGTGAACTCAGACTACTGCCGGTTGGAGATTGAGCAGGCCATTCAGTTTAATAAGCGCATTATTCCTGTATTCCATGTCAGCAGTATTGATCAAGATACGTGGAAACAGCGAAATCCAGAAAAACCCGACGAAGACTGGGACATGATCAAAGCCTGCAACATGCATCGAGGTGATGATAAAAACCCCAATATGCATCCAGTCATTGCCGAAATTAATTGGTTTCCATCGACCAGTAAAAATGTTGAATGCAATTTTGATGAATTTATTGCGGAGCTAGACGAGGCACTTCATCTTCATGATGACTATCTGGAAAAACATACTGAGTATCTTGTTTTAGCGTTGCAGTGGGAACGCAACCAACGGCAGTCGCGATACCTTTTATTCCAAGAGAATCGTTATGACGCTGAGAAATGGTTGAAACGACGATTTGCAGATCCTCACCCTCGCTATGTTCCGACTGATTTGCATTGTGAGTACATCACGGAAAGTAAGAAAAATGCCCAAAACCTGATGACTCAGGTTTTTCTCGCCCATGCGAGTGAAGATGAACCCACGATGCACATGATCCGGCGATCGCTTCAGCGGGAAGGCATTACAGTTTGGGTGAGCAGCACGGACATTCAGTCGGGAGAAGACTTTCGGTCTGCAATTAATCGAGGGATTGAGCAAGCTGACACGGTTGTTTATTTGCTATCACCCGATTCTCAGTTCTCAGAGTATTGTCGTCATGAACTAGAGTATGCGCTTTCCTTGAATAAGCGCGTTATTCCCATTTTGATTTGTCCGACTGAACCGGAGCTGATTCCAGATGAACTTCAGAGTTTGCAGTACATCGATTTGACAAAAGACAGGGATGCTATTGCTTATCAAAATGAAAATGCTCGGCTGATTAAAGTCTTGAATGAAGACGCCTCCTATTTTGAGGCTCATAAGATCTTTCTATCCCAAGCAATTAAATGGGAGCAAGGCGATCGCAACCCTAGTATGCTGCTCCAGGGATACAATCTGACCCACGCCATTACATGGCATAAAACAGCACAGCTTCGCAGCCAATATCAGCCGACGCCCTTGCAAGATGAATTTATCCAAATGAGCCAGCTTCAGCCTCCGGCTCAAGCTCTGGATGTTTTCATCTCCTATTCTCGTTCAGATTCAGATATTGCCCGACGGTTAAATGAGCAGTTGCAACGAGCAGGCAAACGGACATGGTTTGATCAAGAAAGTATTGCGTCTGGAGCAAATTTTCAGCAAGAGATTTACAGGGGTATTGAAAACTCAGACAATTTTCTGTTCATTATTTCTCCTCGCTCGATTACCTCGCCCTATTGTGCTGACGAAGTTGAATATGCGGCTAAGCACAACAAACGTATTGTTACATTGCTACACCGGCAGATTGATGCCAATGATTTGCATTCGACACTCAAAGAAATTCAGTGGATTGATTTCGAGAACAATAGGAGCGATTTTTCGGCAGGGTTCAATGAATTGATTGGAACCCTTGATAATGATCCACAGCATTTACATACTCATACTCGACTGCTCGTGAAGGCGCTTGAGTGGGATACTCAAGGACGAAGTGATTGTTTCTTACTCCACGGCGAGGAAATTGATCATGCAGAGCACTGGTTAAATCAGAGTGAGACTAAAGAACCACTCCCAACGGGTCTGCAACGCGACTTTGTTAACTCTAGTCGGGCTGCAGCGCAAGCACAGCAACGGGCACAACAAGTTCTAAAAGATGCCGTTAAAGAGGGCAAACGACGGGTGTTGCTGGGCACCATTACCATGGGAGTTGCATTGGCGATCGCCGGCATCACCAGTATTCAAACTATTCAGGCATCTGGAAAACTTCGACTCTTCAATACGTTTGAGGAATTGGAAAGCGCGGCTGATCATGCCATGCGCCAATCCGAGTTTGATCAAATTGGAAGTATGGTGACGGCTGTCGAAGCCGCCCATGAGCTACACACCATTGCTAACCGTCAAAACCTTCCAGATTTCGCAGACTATGAAACATTAAGACCTTTCTTAGCACTGCAGCAAAACCTGTACCCAACAGGTCAACGTTTTGTGGAGCAAAATCGCTTCGATCTAATGGGTTCGTCAACCACAGCTGAGCGTTCGTCTATCGCAGGAGTTAGCATTGATTCTGAGAATCAAACGATTGCAACGATTGATTCTACAGGGACGTTACAACGCTGGAACTTTTCAGGCGAATCTCAACACCCTACCTTAGCAGCCCCCTCTCCACGGGAAGCCGCTTACCGTGGAGAAATTCACGATATGAGTACTGATGGGCAAACGATAGCAACGTCTGGTGGTGATGTTGTGGAGATTTGGTCGGTACACGATTTGAGTCAGCCTCCGACACTGTTGCTGCAGCAAGAATCTTATTTGTCTTCTGACAAAGATAACGATACATATTCCTTTGAAGGAAGGGCTGGGCAAGTTGTTTCAATGTCTCTGAAAAGTGACGCATTTGATACGGTGATAGCCCTATTGGATGACGATGGGAATACGTTGTTTGATAACGATGATAGTGGTGACGATACGAATTCTGCGCTTAT
The DNA here is from genome assembly GCA_039194035.1 of Cyanobacteria bacterium P01_E01_bin.6. Lineage (GTDB taxonomy): Bacteria > Cyanobacteriota > Cyanobacteriia > CAKZMO01 > CAKZMO01 > JBCCWF01. The sequence goes on from JBCCWF010000067.1 coordinate 4,674, forward strand.
CATAACCCTCCCATATGACGGCAAATATCACGTGACGGTACGAGGATATTATGAAGACGTGAGTGGTGTTTATCAGGTCATGGCTCAGCAAAACCCCATTCCTGAGACAACCATCAGTCCAGAGTCCCAAACCGCGATCGCCAGCGTTGGCATGAGCCCAGATGGCAACTATGTGGCGATCGCTTCAGAGTTAGGGGAAGTTGAAATCTGGAGTCGGTCAGGCGAATTGCAGCAGCGACTATTCACCGGACTTCAATCGATTACAGACATCAGCTTGAGTAATGATGAAACGAGGATTGTGACGGTCTCAAAAGATGGAACGATGCGATTTTGGGATCGAGCACTCGCATCAACAAGCATTCCTCTGTTGAATGAGTCTGCTTCTTTAGTTGCCAATCATTCTGATACATATTCTCTAGAAGGAAAGGCCAATGAAACTGTGCTCATTCAACTGTCCAGCGATGAATTTGATACGTATCTGCAGGTGATCGATGAACGTGGAGAAATCATTCGTGATGATGATGATGGGGGGGCAGGAACGAACTCGGCCATAGCAATTACGTTGCCAGATGATGGCCGTTATCGCATTATTGCGAAAGGGTATGATGATACCAGTTTCGGAGCCTATCAGGTGTCGGTATGGCGATCGCTCAGTCCTGAAACCACGATTGACACCTATCGAGTCGCGGATAGTCAATTTAGCCCAGATGACCAGCATCTGATTGCTACTGCAACAGACGGAATGAGCCTGTATATTTTGGATTCAGACGGACAACGTATTCAAGACTTGATTGGGTATCGAAGCCCTATTCACAATATAGGGATTAGCCATGATGGACAATGGCTGGCAACAACATCGACTGATGGGACAGCTCATATTTGGCAGCAAATCCCATCGATGGCTGAGGAGTGGAGCGATTCCCAAGAGTTACTTACTCCGGTGTTTGATATTAGTCCTGACCATCAACATTTGGCGACTGTTGCGTCAGACGGATTGATTAAGATCTGGGATTTTGCTGAAAACCCCTGGAATAACTCATCCTCATCAGATGCACTGATTGACATCACGACTCGTCTTCAAAGCCCAGATAAACATGCAAATTCTAATGATCCTGACCATAGCGATGAGGAGCCTTTAGTCAAACAAAATGAGTTAGATAGCAGCAATGGACATCATAACGGAGAACATCGCTTTCAAGGGAGAGCTAATCAAAGCTTATCGATTCGTCTTGAGAGCAATGACTTTGATGCCTATCTACAGTTGTTTGATGAATCTGGCAATCTCATTGATGCGAATGATGATGCAACTGCAGACACTTTAAATTCAGCCTTAGATGTTATTCTCCCTTCTGATGGGACTTATAGACTTGTTGCATCATCCTATAGTGATTTAGGAACAGGCGACTATCACCTTGTTGCCACACCATTACCAAATTTAAAAACATCCTTTGGGGATTATTTAGATTCGTCCTCAAACTCTTATACTTACCTCACCTTTAGTGCTGATGGACAATACATTGCCAGCGCGCTCTCTGATGGTAGAGTCCAAGTCTGGACCCTTGCGGGGGAAAAACGATACGAATTCAGTGCAGGTACAGAATCTGTCAATGCAATCAGTTTTGTTCCTAATGATTCTGATGAATCCGATACATTAATCCTTGCAACAGCCTCCCAGGATGGTGAGCTAGAGCTATGGGACTTAGCCTCTTTAGATCATGACCCATTGCTCAATACCCGTGGCACCTTGACCGGGGAGAACTCAACATCCCAATTTTTGGATCTCCATAAATTCTCCATTAGAGGCTTCGCTGGTCAGCATATTTCCGTGCAATTAGATAGCGAAGACTTTGATACTTACTTAGCGATAGAAAATTCCGAAGGCTATCGATTAGCAGAGAATGACGATTCTGGCGAGAGCACGAATTCATCGGTGGATGTTGTGTTTCCAGCGGATGGTCGATATCGAATTCTTGTGACGACGTACAATAATCTGGGTGATTATCATTTACAGGTAAACATCACTCCGTCTCCAGATCCGATACAGACACTCCAACTTCACGAGAGTCCCATGACTGGCATTAGCTTTAGTGCTGATGGTCAGTTAATTTTATCTGCATCCCAAGACGGGACAGCTCAACTATGGGATCGCTCAGGCAAGCATCAGCAGTCATTTTTAGGACATCAAGGGTGGGTGACTCACGCTCAATTTAGTGCCGATGAGCAACAGGTATTGACGGCATCACAAGACGGAACTGTTCGACTCTGGAGCCTCTCAGGTGAGCCATTAAATCTCATTTCTTCTAGTATTGGAGCACTCACCCGTGCTTTCTTTTTTTCGGATGATGTGGGCCAGCATCTTGTGACGATTTCTCAAGACCGTCATGCTCAGCGATGGCCATTGTATCAACCGAATGAATTGCTACCCTTGGGGTGCGATCGCCTCTCCCATTATCTGAACTCTCCCCAATCGCAGTCTAATCTGCCTGAAGACGATAACTTGAGCACCATACGTTCTATTTGTGAGTCGTATCAATAAGCTGTCTTGATAGAATGGAACATTTTTGAGGTGCTGATAGTTTTACTCAATAAACCGAGTTTCATCGATCACCATCTGCATGACCTTATCGACAAGGGAATCACCGTTCTTCAGGAGGTAAACGGCCACAAAACGAGGTTTTATGTGATGGAAAACACTCAGATATGAAAAATCTGCTTCTGGCACTTTGCAAGCAAATGATGCTTGAGATGACACAGGAGTGGGTAACGGTTGAGCACTGTTCACTTCAAAGGAGATGGGGATGGCGGGTGCGAGTCGTCGAATGGGTTCGAAGGGAGAATCTTTTAGGCTAATGTCTCCGATGGCTAGCTTGTCTAAGGAGGCGACGAGTTGATGATTGTAAATCAGCCACCCTTGAGTCTGATAGAGCCTTTCAGGAACAGCGATTTGGGCTGAGAAAATTTTCGGTTGATCCGTTGAGTTGTGGTGAGCACCGCAATTTGAAAGCGAGTGAAATCGGCGATCGCCACTTCTGGAAACAGAACTTTTGAGTATTGAGGAATAGAGTGAACCATGATGAAAAACCTTTGGTGGAAGAAGAATACACGTTAAGTAAGAAGAGAATCTCTCTAGCGGCAGTCAGGCCAAAACATGTGAAACCCGACATTGACCGATATTGTTCTTGATAACCCAACGTTCAACTGAGTGCATGAAGAGCCTCTAGCTCGCTTTTGCCCGCGGAGACAGAAGCCTCACCTCCTCATTTCCAGTGTATCGTTGGGAATGAGGAAGACAGGAAACAAAGGAATATTTGTTAGATAAATATGAAAGCACTGCTATTGAAGCGAAGATTATTGGTTCTTCCCCGAATCACCGCAATCAGCTCATCTTCCCTACCTTCCAGGAATAGCCCCACCCCCTTGCCTTTAGGAGCACTGCCCAAGACATAATTCGACTTGTCGCCATGGAGCTGAATGGTGTCTTGGCGTTTGTTGAAGCCTTTGATCAGGGCAAAGTCCTTCAGTCCGGCACTGCGACGACGACCGTCATCGTAGAAGACGTTATCTTCATCGCCCAAGACGAATAGGTCATTGCCTCCATTGCCCATGAGCTTATCCCGCTCATTCTTACCGGGGCGACGGCTCTCGGGGTTGACGCCGACGAGAATGTCATCGCCTCCCTTGGCACGGATGGCATCGTTGCCTTTCAATCCCACAAGAGTTTCACCCGCGTTAGTGCCAGTGAGTCGATCGTTGCCATTAGTGCCCTGAATCAGTGAGTTATTGCCAGAATTGCTACCACGTGGACTATCGTCATCTAAGATTTGGATAACAGTTTTATGGCGGTTAGTCGGTCGAAAGCTATCTGTGAGTTCCAACACGATACTTTCTGTGCCTTCAATCTGATTATCTTGCAAGATAGGAATATTGATGACTTTGCTCATCTCTCCAGGGTTGAACGTGACGGGGATGGAAAGGGGAGAGTTGTAATCAACACCAGCGGTTGCTGTTCCTCCGACAATACTCACGTCGAGTTTGAAGGTTTCATTTCCCCTATCTGAACGATTAAAAATCACGGGAGTGCCAACGGGTGTTCCATTTTCACGAATTTGGTATGAGGGTTGAGAAAACCCGATCTCTGAAAAAACGCTGTATTGTTGGGCATAGATTCCTGTTGATCCATCACTGTCTTGCCCTGTGCTACTCCATGCAATGAGAAATTCATGGTCATCATTGATAGCAATTACAGGGCTTTGTTGAGTTCCTTTTGTGAATGAATTGACTGGAAACTCTCGTCCATCGGGTGTCCCATCTGCTCTGAAGCGTTTAGCGAAAATACCGTCACTATCACTATCCTGCTCATAACTTTCCCAGGCAATGACGAAGCTGCCATCTGGAGCGATCGCAACAGCCGAGTTTTCTTGTGTGTCGAGTGTAGAATTGTTGACTAGGAATTCTTTTCTCTTCGGAACATCATTGCCATTAAACTGTCGCGCGAAAATATCGTCATCATCTTTATCTTCGTTGTAACTTGTCCAGCTAATAACATAATCTCCATTCTTATTCACGGCGATCGCCGATTGATACTGTGCGTCTTCAATGGAGGAGTTCACTAGGAACTCATTGGATGATCCATCAGCATAAAAATGTCGGGCATAAATACCATCTTCATCTTCTAATCCTTGACCTGCCCATGTAATGATAAAGCCTCCATTATGATCAGATGCGATCGCTGGACTAAACTGATTCCCTGTATCAAAGGTTTCTACGCGGAAGGGTTCGATATCAATGGGTTCATGCTGGGCATCAAAACGTTGAGCAAAGATATCAGAGCCTGAGATAAAATTTGTGCTTCGCCAAACAACAGCATAGTTACCTTGTTCATTCGTCACCACAACCTCGGGTTGAGTGAGTTGGTGATTCGGTGATAATGCAGGGATTAGAACTGATTTTAGCCGATTGTGTTGTGCATCATAACTTCCAACATTAATCAGAGTGCTAAACACAACTGGAGTTTCTGAACGTTTTATTTGTTCTATTTGAGCGACGATAAACCCTCCGTTTGCAGTTGTGGCGATCGCAGGCGAAAAAAATCTGGCAGGAGAGGTAGCTCTTACTCCTGAAATAGGGATATCGATTCCTTGAGGGACACCATTGAATGCAACGCGACGCATAAACGTATCAGAGTTGGTGTTCCAGGTTGTGATAAAGCTGCCATCTGCATCAACGGTGATATCGGAAACAGATTGATCTTCTGGAATGGCTCTGTTGACTCGGAATTCATCGTTAATGGGTAAAACTGCCATCGTTTTTCTCCTTTGGTGTCGTTTTTTGGTGAATGTATAGAAATCCTTGTGTGTCGGTCGAAAGGGATTTCTGTAGGGGCACACGGTTCGTGCACCCCCCACGATAGATATGCATTCATCTGTAGCTCTCTTATGGGTAAGGTGGGCACTGCCCACCCTACGAGAAATCAAACAAACTCGAAGACGTTGCTGTTGAGGCGCAAGTTCTCTGTCTTGCCGCGAATTACAGCAATCAGCTCATCTTCCCTACCTTCCAGGAATAGCCCCACCCCCTTGCCTCTGGGAGCACTGCCCAAGACATAATCCGACTTGTCGCCATGGAGCTGAATGGTGTCTTGGCGTTTGTTGAAGCCTTTGATCAGGGCGTAGTCTCTTAGTCCTGCACTCCTACGACGACCGTCATCGTAGAACACGCTATCCTCATTGCCCAAGACATACAGGTCATTGCCGCCATTACCCATGAGTTTATCTCGCTCATTCTTACCTGGACGACGATTATTCGGGCTGACGCCAATAAGGATATCGTCGCCCCCTTTGGCACGGATGGTGTCGTTTTTGCCCATTCCAATGAGGGTTTCATCTGCTTTGGTGCCAGTCAGTCGGTCTTTGCGATTTGTCCCGCGAAGGATTGGAGTGTTGGGGCCACCTCCGAAATTATCGTCATCGATAATACGCAGGGTCGCGGTATTTTGGTCACCTGCTTGTGCGCGACTTACGCCTGTCACACTTAAGAACAGATCTTCGATACCTTCAATTAGATTATCTTGCAAGATAGGAATGGTAAGTGTCTTTTGTACTTCTCCCGGGTTGAAGGTTACTGTGAATGGTGAATTTATCTGATAATCAACACCAGGAGTTGCTGTTCCACGAGTGACGGTGACCTGCACTTGTGAAGCCAGGTGAGCATCGGTTCGCTCCAGCACAACAGCAAGCCCAGCAGGAGTACCGTCTTCCCCAACCTGATAAAACACCTGGGAAAACTCAACTAAGGACTCTATTTCAAATTTTTGAGCGAAAATGCCGGATTTGTTCCCATCTTGCTCATCACTTTCCCAAGCAATGACAAAATTGTTATTTTGGTTCATTGCAATTGCAGGCGTATTTTGATCATCATTAGTGAAGGTATTGACGAGAAACTCAGCTCCATCAGGTGTGCCATCGGCTCTAAAGCGCTTGGCAAAGACACCTTCATAATTTCCATCTTGGTCTTCATCACTCTCCCAGGTCACAATCACACTACCGTCGTTGGCGATCGCAATATCAGAGTATTCTTGATCTCCAGGTGTAAAGTCGTTGGCCCGAACTTCTTTCCCTAACGGGATGTCATTGGTGTTGAATCGTCGAACGTAGACGTTGTCATCGCGTGTCCAACTGATGGCATAGTTTCCAGCATCGTTCATAGCGATCGCAGGATCATCTTCATATATAACGCATTATGTGAGTTAAATTAAGCCCTTATATATAAAGGGTTTCAGCTAGCATCAAAATCTGGAGATTGGACAGTTTCGACGTATCTACGTCATTTCAGCGATCAACTCACATAAGGCGTATATATTGAAGCTAGGAGCATTGACTAAAAATTCGTTTTCAAATTTTGGTGTGCCATCTGCACTAAAGTGTTGAGCATGTATTCCAGACCTTTCTGTTGAGCCGCCCCCCTCCCATGTGATGACAAACTCTCCTTGGTTGTCGATGCCAATTCTAGGATCATATTGATTGCTATCAGTGAATGTATTGACTCGAAACTTGGAACCCACTGGGTTATGGTCAGAGTTGTAAATCCGAGCATAAATGTCTTTACCATCACTGCCTAATCCTTCAAATTCCCAAGTCAGCACAAAACTTCCGTCATCACTAACGGCGATGTCAATATCTGTATTAGTGCCTAAGCTCGAATCAGCGAGCAACACATCTTGAAGGTTATTTTGTGCATCATATTTTATAGATGCGAATGGGAGAAACATTGAACGTGGGAACCTGCTGACTGACTAGGAATCCTCCGTCGGGCAATGTAGCCACAACTGGATTTGTCTCAGATTGAATTACTGGACTGAGAGGATTATTGACGACAATGTCATCTGTGATAGGGACACCTTGAGCATTAAATCGTCGAATAAAGATATCAACTTTATCGTGATCTTTACCATTAACGCTTGGCCCTTCCCACGCTACAACAAAGCTACCGTCGTCATAGGTGGCAATCGTGGATTGCCTTTGAGTTCCTTCGGTTGTTTGGTTAACTGGAAGTTCATTTCCAATGGGTTTCAGTGGCATGGTCTTTCTCCTTGGTGTCGTTCTTTGGTGAATGGGTAAATCGTCAAATAGCCAGCACAACGAGTAGCCTACTAGTGATTTTGGTAAGCGATGCCTCGAAATTGGCATCGAAACCTGGTGTGTGGGCGATCGCTCCGGGCGGCTATCAGCGGATAGGATGTGCCTCGAAATTGAGCCTTAACCCCTGTCTCCATTGCACTGACGCTTTCAGTCGGCGATTGGTATGAATTCCCGCGATACATAAGTCTCATGATGGATTAACTCCTTGGGTAACCCTTGGTAAAGCAAATGATGAAACGAGAGATGTAAGTGGAGATCCAGTCAATAGAGACACAGCAAGGAATCAGCCGTTGTATCCGGTGTGGATTACAAGACTGGGTGTTGTCAGAATCAATGGGATTCAAAACATTATTTGCTGTAATAATCAGTTCAGACTGCTGTTCTTACTTCAGCCCCAAAGTAAGAAATAAATGTGTCCGGATGACGCCTCATTGCTTGGGTGGCCTCCACATTTCTACAATAAGTCAGCTATCTCGGATTGTCTTTACAGGAAAGTATGGAATTGCAGTATGGAATAGAATGTCAGAAAAGTATGGTGGGTGTTCAAAAAGTATGGAATTTCTGAAATCACCCTAAGTTTTCAGGAATCTAATTCCCTACCAATGTAGGAAGAAATCTTCATCATAAAATTTTGAATTATACGCTTTCATTCACGAGCAATCAGTGGAAGGATTGTCGCCACTTAAAGGATTTATTTGTCATATAAACCCAAACTGCCTTGGGAATACTACAATTCCCAACCTAGAAGAGGTTTAGATAGGCGTTTTTTTGTTGCACTCCCCTCAAGGACATCAGGACTTAGAATAAACGTGAACAATCAACTTTTCTTAAGGTTTTCGATATAAACTTCTGATTAGAGAGTCGTGTCGGCCCAAGATGGACGTTGAGCAGGCGATCGCCATTGTTAATACGGTATTACAGACTCAAGTAGAGCGAACTCTGAGCGATCTGGAAATTGAGTTGCTCAAGGGTGCCTGGAATGGACTGACCTATGAAGAGATTTCGATTCAATCGGGCTATTCTTTAAACTATTTACAGCGAGACATTGGACCAAAATTTTGGAAACTGTTGAGCAGCAATTTTGGCCGTAAGCTGAGTAAGGCCAACATCAAAACTTTCCTTATTCGACAGGCAGAGCAGCACACATCGCCAACCTCGAAGCTTACAACGCCTCTATCCAATCCGACATCTCCGGCCACTGGAAATGCTCTGGCCAATCAAGGGCAACAAATCAATCCCGTTTTAAGCAATCCAATCATTCCCGATGTGCAGCTTGTGCCGCTAAATTTAAACGTTGATTTAAGCGAATCAGTTGCATTTCCCTTCGTCCCCATCACACTACCCATTCCCGTACCCCTGACGACGACAAACGGAACCCCTTATGATGCGTTTATTCCTTCTGTCGACTGGGGCGAAGCCATTGATGTTTCTACTTTTTACGGTCGAGACGACGAACTTTCTAGGTTGGAGCAATGGATTCTAAATCGTGATACAGGGGTAGCTCAGCCTCATGGTCCATGTCGGATGGTGGCACTGTTGGGCATGGGAGGAATCGGCAAAAGTTTTCTGGCCGCAAAACTTGCCAATGAGCTGCACACTCAATTCGAGTTTGTGGTGTGGCGATCGCTCCGAAATGCCCCCCTTCTCGACACCCTACTCGCAAGCCTGGTTCCCTTTCTCTCTCGCCAGCAAGATACTCAGGCCAAGCCCGAACGACTCCTCCATTGGCTGCGCCAGTCTCGGTGCTTAGTCATTCTAGATAATGTCGAAACCATCATGCAGGCTGGAGAGCAGGCTGGCATCTATCAGGTGGGGTATGAGGACTATGGCATCCTGTTTCGGATGCTGGGCGAAACCATGCACCAAAGCTGCATTGTGCTGACCAGCCGGGAGAAACCCCTCGAAATTAGTCTGATGGAGTCTGAGTTTGGAAGTGTGCGATCGATTGCATTAGAAGGGTGTCAGCAAGCGGCGATCGCCCTCTTGGACGCCAGGAAATTGACAGGATCCGATGAAGACAAGCAGCAACTTTGTCGTGCCTATAGCTTTAATCCCCTAGCACTCAAAATTGTTTCAGCCTCAATTCAAACCCTCTTTGATGGCGACATCGCTACATTTCTGACCCAAGAAACGCTGATTTTTACCAACCTCCGCCGAGTGCTCGATCAGCAAATTGAGCGACTTTCGACCCTTGAATTATCGGTATTATATTGGCTTGCTATTAATCGTGAATGGGTCTCGATTCAGACACTCCAACGTGATTTGGTGCCTGAGGTCAATCGATTGGCTGTCTTAGAGACGATGGAATCGCTGATTCGCCGAGGCTTAATCGAGCATCGAACGGGAGACTATACCCAACAGCCTGTTTTGATGGAGTATATGACAGAGCGGTTGATTAACAGCATTGTTCATGAACTGAAAACCCTTGACCTGAATTTGTTTTCGGTTCATGCCTTACTCAAAACGACGGTCAAAGACTACATTCGTGACACCCAAGAACGGTTGATTGTCAAACCTATTGCTGAACAGCTGAGTCAGACCTTTCATTCTCAAGCAGCATTACACCAGCAGGTTCTGGATGTCCTGAAAGCCCTCCGTTCTGGGAGGGGAAGAGGATCGGGGTATGGGGCTGGTAATTTAATTAATTTGCTTCACGATTTATCAATTGATGTGGCAGGACTGGACTTTTCCAGCCTCATTATTCGACAAGCCAATCTTACCCGCATGGCACTACAGCGGGTTGATTTCTCCCAATCCACCTTTGATCGATCAACCTTTACCCGTGCCTTTGGGAGTATTCTATGTGTGAGGTTTAGCCCGGATCAGCAGCGATTTGCCACCAGCGATACGACGGGTGAAATTTTGGTCTGGCGAGCCGCCGATAGCCAACCTCTATTGCGCTTCAAAGCCCACGATAATCTGGCCTGGGCCGTTGCCTTCAGCCCTGATGGAAACATTTTGGCAACATGCAGTGAAGACCAAACGATTAAGCTGTGGGATGCCCACACCGCAGTGCGATTAAGAACGTTACCTAAATTTCCAACCTGGACGTTGTCGATTGCTTTTAGCCCTGATGGCATGGCCTTAGCTGCTTCTCACTCTGACCATACAGTGAGGCTCTGGGACGTAGACACAGGAAGGTTGATCAGAACGATGACAGGGCATGATGCTGCCGTTGTGGGTGTTGCCTTTAGCCCAACAGGGATTTTGGCTAGTTGCAGCAAGGATTGGACCGTTCACCTCTGGGATTCCACAAGCGGAGACCTTACTCGAACGCTAGAGGGACATACGAATTGGATTGGGGCGATCGCCTTCAGTCCGGATGGGGCGCTTATTGCCAGTGGCAGTAAAGACAACACCGTTCGAATTTGGGATGTGCAGACCGGCGAAATGATTCACGTGCTTCAGCATGGATCTCGGGTGCGGGCTCTTGACTTTGCGATAGTGACGTTCACCGTGGGGCAACCATCGTCAGGAACATCATCGTTGAAACACTCTCAGCTGTTATTAGCGAGTACGGGTGAAAGCGGCCTGATTAAGCTGTGGGATGCGAATAGCGGAGAGTTGGTTCGCGTCATTGAAGGATCAGCGGGGCGCATCTGGTCTCTTGATTTGAGGCAGGATGGTCAAATGTTGCTGAGCGCTGGCGTAGACCAGACGATTCGGCAATGGAATGTGCAAACGGGTCTTGCTCTTAAGACTTTTCAGGGATATACCTTTCAGGTGCGCTCGGTGGCGCTCAGCCCAACTCAACAACGCTTGGCAAGCGGTGGCACCGAGCAGAGAATTCACATTTGGGATTTGCGGACCGGGACATTCACGAGCATGTTCCAGGGGTACACCGATTTAGGGTGGGTGGTGGCTTTTGATGCCGCCGGTACCGTGGTGGCGAGTGCCAGTGACAACCAAGTGGTACGGCTCTGGGATGTGGCCACAGGGCAATGTCTAAAGGCGCTAGAGGGTCATGTCTACTGGATTTGGGCGATCGCCTTTTCTCCGGATGGGCAAATGCTGGCTAGTGCTAGTGAAGATGAAACAGCAAGGCTTTGGGATGTGGAAAGTGGGAAAACCTTGCACACGTTAGATCATCACGCGCCAGTCTATGCCGCAGTATTTGACCCGTCAGGTCAGTGGCTAGCCACTGCAGGAGAAGAACCGATTATCCGCATTTGGGACGTGACGAATGGAAAGCTCTTAAATTGTTTATCTGGCCATGAGAACTGGATTCGTGCTGCGATGTTTAGTCCTGATGGGACGGTGTTAGCCAGCGGCAGTACCGATCGCACTGTGGCCTTATGGAATGCTGCAACCGGGAAGTGTTTGCATCGATTATTAGGTCATGATGGTGATATTTGGTCAGTTGCGTTTAATCCTCCTGGCTCATTACTTGCAAGCGGTAGCGAAGATCAAACGATTCGAATTTGGCACGTTGAGACAGGGACGTGTTTAAGGGTTTTGCAAGGCCATGCTGGACAGGTGCGATCAATTGCATGGGGAATCCTTGAGATGCAAGATGCTCAAACCAAATCGGTTTGCATCAGTGGTAGCGATGATGGCACGATCAAACTATGGAATGCAGAAACAGGAGAGTGTCTGAAAACTCTCAGAGTTGATCGTCCTTACGAAGGTATGAATATCACAGGAATTACTGGACTGACCGATGCTCAAAAATTGACCCTCAAAGCACTCGGAGCAATTGAATCGAGTAAGATTTTTCATCCTACGCATTGATTTGCCTATATTTCTTACCTCGTTCTTTGCACGATCGAGGGCGATCGCCCCTATGAGGAACCATTATTTAGGATTTGTATTTGTTTTTAAGATGGGCACTGGAGCATCTGCCTCTAGTGCCCATCTTTATTGCCTTGAGTGATTGCTAAGCTTTGGAGACCCGTCAACATTACGTCATAGGCTGACATCTAAACTCTTCGTTTCGCCCATACGTTTAACCTAGCCAAGAGAGGTTTGGGGACTTATAACGTAAGTCGGGAAAATTTAACGAGATTGTGGGGCGCTCTGCGCCCCACAATCTCGTCTTAAAATACAAGTCGTTTTGGACTCAGTAGTCAATCTCATTCGTTAGCGGTAGAATGAAGTATTCGTACTAATGTACTATATTTTGTATTGATTGGGAGTTCCTGGGACGTTCTATGGCGATTATTGCGCTCAAAGCCTGGTATCTCGAAAAGTATGAGCCTCTGAATGAGTTGGAAGGGCGATCGCCCGATCTGCGGCTCAGTCGAAATAGCTTGCTGAAGTCGGCGCTTCGAGTTGATTTTTTGAATGATGGCAGCGAGGTACGCCAGTCCTCCTGGTTTCAGCGCTATCTAGCAGGTGAAGTGGTCGAATTCTACATCGAAGGCAGCGGCACCTATGCGATCGCCAATATTGATCTCATCAGTCACGAGATTTATTTTGCCAAGCACGAAACCTTCGCCAATCTCGATCCGACGATTTTTCTCTGCTATCAAACAGAGTTTTCAGAATCTAGTGATATTTTGCGTGATGAACTGAATCGAGCAGTTGAAGACTTGAATGGGCGATCGCGCATTCCCCTTTCCATTGAAGAATCCCATCGACTCACGGATGGGCCAACTCGTCTCACCAGCACACTCATGCAGAAGCTACGGAAAAGTCTGGTTTTTATTGCAGATGTTACTCCTGTGCTCAGCATTGATTCAACGCCTGTTCAACTCATTCCCAGTCCCAGGGTGTGTGTTGAGGTAGGATATGCTCTTCAATGCAAGCGACCAGAGCAGATTTTGACCGTTCACATGGAGCGCGAGAATATGCCTGGGATTTTTCCCTTTGACATTCCTAGCCATCAACGACTCCAGTTTCAAACTAACAAGCAGCTTCGCAAACCTTTATCCGATGCCTTGGCAAATCATCTCCAACCCTTCAATCTCTTGACTTAATAGTGGGATATTAGGTCAATTGGCTTCCCAGTCGGAGTCTAGGAAGCAGATGATTTCTCCCTCATTGATTTCCTGACAGGGGACTAGCCGCATCATTGCGTAGGTTGAGAGGATAATAATCGTGATGATTTTATGTTCTTTCCGTTATTTCACTACATTAGGTTTGCATTCTCTGGCTTAGAATAAACTTGCATCTGTCGATCGGAGTGGTTGACACGGGTAGTTTACCTCCCAACTCAGCAACCTCAAAGGCTCTGTTCTTCATTGTGTGGCGGTGCTAGCACCGCCACACAATGAAGAACAGAGCCTTTGAGGTTGCTGAGTTGGGAGGTAAACTACCCGTGTCAACC
>JBCCWF010000068.1:0-18484 GCA_039194035.1 Cyanobacteria bacterium P01_E01_bin.6
GCGCGGAGCGCGGCTTTCCACAAAAATATATGTCCTAACCTACGTGCGGACTGCTATATGAATCTGCAAACTTTGCCAAGTCGTGTATACAAGGGTTCGGTGACGTTGCTTGTTTAGAGGCTGGACACCATCAAACTATCCAGTTGCGACAAGTTTCCCGATAGCTTCACTCCTCGGCCATTCGCATCCAGATGACGCACAATTTTATAAATTGTCTCAATGCTCTCTTCAGTTCCAACACGAGTGGCCAATGACTCTAGCGAAAGAGCAGAACCGCTTGACTTCAAAGCATCAACGACCTGTCGCTGGAGGTCGAGGACAGACGCTGCCGCCTTTTTTCCGGCCTCGACGCCCGGTTGATGATACGCGTTGATATTCACAAGCGATGCATAGAGTCCGACCGTCCGTTCATACAGAGCAATCAGCGCACCAATGGATCGAGCATCTGCTTGAGGAATGGTGACTGTAATTGAATCTCGCTGGTTTTCATACAGCGCTTGGCGAGTTCCCTGTAACAGCCCAGACAAATAGTCACCGCTGGTAACTCCAGGCTCAATCTGAATTGAATTGCCGCTGCGATCGGTCAATACCTCAATGAAGGTGACAAAGAAATTGTTGACGCCTTCCCGAAGTTGCTGAACATAGGCATGTTGATCGGTTGAACCTTTATTTCCGTAGACAGCAATGCCTTGGTAGACCGGGTTGCCATCGAGGTCATTTTCTTTGCCGAGGGATTCCATGACCAGTTGCTGAAGATAGCGACTAAAGAGCAACAGGCTATCTTTATAAGGCAAGACGACCATATCTTTCTCACCTTTTCCGCGACCGACGAAATACCATGACAACGCAAGCAACGCCGCTGGATTATTTTCAATGGTGCGATCGCGCGTTGCGATGTCCATCTCTTTTGCACCATCAAGCATGGCACGAATATCAATACCCTGAAGAGATGCAGGCAATAAGCCGACTGCTGAAAGCTCAGAGGTTCGTCCTCCGACCCAATCATGCATGGGGAACCGAGCCAACCACCCTTCTCGCTTGGCTTGCTCATCGAGCCGACTACCGCTTCCGGTAACGGCGATCGCATGGCGGGCAAAGTTCAGGCCACGAATCTCATACGCATTCTTGACCTCTAACATGCCGTTGCGAGTTTCGGGCGTTCCGCCAGATTTGGAAATTGTGATAACGAGGGTACTCGTTAAACGATCCTTCAGCTTCTCTAACGTGCGGTCGATGCCCGCTGGATCAGTATTGTCAATGAAGTGGATGGTCATCGGAGGCGTTGTTGAGCCGAGGGCTTCAGCAACGAATTGAGGCCCTAGCGCTGATCCCCCAATGCCAATAGAGAGGACATCGGTGAATTTTGGCGCTTGGGGTGGCAAAATCTCACCCGCATGAATCTTTTTGGTAAATGTCTCAATCGCTTCCAATGTCTGAACAATGTCATCCTGTAATTCTGGAATAGGAGCTAATTCAGGATTTCTCAGCCAGTAATGCCCGACCATCCGTTGTTCGTCTGGATTGGCGATCGCCCCTCGCTCCAGTGCTGCCATGTCAGAAAATGCCTGGTCAAATTTCTGCGTCATCATAGACGCATATTCATCTGCAAATCGGATTCGGCTGACATCCACATAGATTCCAAGCCCTTCATGGTAGTAGAGCCATCGTTTGTAGCGTTGCCAGAGTGCATTAGCATCCATAGAAATGGTCAAGCCTCCAGTAAAAATGAATTACTAACCTTATCAATGAGTAATGTGAAAGTAGGCTGAAATATTAACCTAATGTGAGCGTGAGCCAGGATAACTAAGCTTAGGCGCGTATTCTGTGAACTGCGTGATTAAGCTTGTCCAAACTAATCAGATTGTGATTGCTACAGCCATTGTCAAGAAGTGCAATTTAGTATAGAAGTTCTCTCGCCCCCAATATATTTTCGGATTGCTATACCTTTAGCAAACGATAGATAAAATATTCCGTATTCTTTCCCAAAGCTTTTCAATTAGGCTTACCCAGTGTAACGACTGTTCGTCCGCCTAATGCAACGATTTCAGAATATTCCAAGGATCACGGCATATGTATTGAGGAAGGCTGTCTTTTCTCGCACTTGGAAACTGGGTAGGTCACGTTTTCTCTATCCATCTCAAACAACGCGAGATGATTGGAGCACAGCGGCCTATGCTCTACACGTCATGTCATCTTCAAACCAAAACCCTAAATCCTATACCGATCGAGCAGCGTGCAGCACAGGTTTTTGAGTGAATTTATTTATGTCTATCTACTTAAACTCCATAACCATCTGAATCTTGATTGGCTCCAATTCAAATTTGGCTCAACACAATAAACCTCGTCTATCGAGAGAATTGTAGTTCTCACGATAGACGAGGTTTATCTGATTTTTGTCAAGAGTGCTATGCGACCCTGTTCCAATATTGCAGTCAATGGTACAAGCATTGGTATTGGATTTTGGTCGGGATTCGTCCTCTAATCTTCTCGTACGGTCACATCAAACAGAGTAAATCTGGTTTCTGGTGTCGGTGGAAACTATGACGCTTGTTTTCTCTAATCTGGGCATACTCCCTTAAGAAGCAGGGGTATCGAAACAACGTGTGTATGACGATACCCGTTCTTTGTTGAAGAACGGTTTAGGCTAGAACAAAACATCTACCTGGACGTGTGAATTGATCGGCGCACATGGTCAACCATGAGAAATATGAAGACATTGCGTACAGTGATCGCTATCTGCTTGAATGCCGGGGTTAGGTGGAATTCATGAAAACAATTTTGATTGTGGATGATAGCCAGACATTGCGGAAGATGCTCTCAGATTTGCTGCAGAGTAACGGCATTGAGGTTGTTGAAGCGACAAACGGAAAAGAAGCGCAGGAAACTATTGAGGCCGGGTCGCACCCTGACTTGGTCATTACTGATTTGATCATGCCTGAAATGAATGGGTACGAGCTTTGTCGTTGGATCAAAGCCAACACCAAGAGGATTCCAGTTCTGGTTTGCTCAACAAAAAGTGAAGAATTTGACCGTTATTGGGGGATGAAGCAAGGTGCTGACGCTTACATTACAAAACCATTTCATCCACCAGAATTATTGAAAACAGTACGGCATTTACTAAAACATGCTTAATCACTCTCATGGCATGGTTTTGGAGGGTTTGACTTTTTCAGATTAAGGCTATTTCTAGGATCTCTAAGATTCCATCATCAATGGATTGAAGGCATTAGTTTCAACTCATTGATGATGGAATTTTGTTGTTAAGTACTTGGACGTCATTAAAACCACAACCCAAATCCTGTGCCGCCCGGGCAGCGTGCGTCATAGGATTTGGAAGGTTACGTTTAATGATGGCTAGCTATTTACTTAGAGCGTCGAGAGACATAGAGGTCTTGGAATATGATTTGAGAACAGCACGTGAGTTTGCTCAACATAAGTGCCTGGACGTCATTAAAACCAAAATCCCAAATCCTCTGCTGCCCGAGCAGCATGCGTCATAAAATTTGGAAGGTTACGTCTAATGATGACCATCTACTTAACTCTATGCGTCTGTGTTGTGTTGAATTTGGCTATGCATTGCTTGTGACTTATCGTAATCCAGTTCCGACGGTCGATCTCATCATCGAAATGGTCGATCGACCACATCGACCCATCGTGTTAATCGAGCGTCTTAATCCTCCATATGGTTGGGCTCTACCGGGAGGATTTGTGGATTACGGAGAGTCTGTCGAACATGCGGCTCGTCGAGAGGCAAAAGAAGAAACCTGTCTCAGTGTGACGTTGATTGAGCAATTTCAGGTCTATTCGGATCCTGCACGAGATGATCGAAAACACACGATCTCTATCGTATTTTTAGCGACGGCAACAGGAATTCCACAAGCCAATGACGATGCAAAAGATCTTCGGCTGTACGAGGTGTGGCAAAAACCTGAGAAGTTGTGTTTCGATCACGACCAAATCTTGCAAGATTATTGGTACTATCGCCACTACGGCATACGCCCTCGAATTTTGTCCTAACGATGGACATGGCAATGAATGCTGGGCAATGCAGAAGAGATAGACAATTTTTCAACATACCTGTATGGAACGACGCGTTATTCAAACTGACCAAGCTCCCGCCCCTGTTGGCCCCTATAATCAGGCGATCGCCGCTACTGGACAGATGCTATTTGTTGCGGGGCAAATTCCCCTTGAACCCGACAGTGGAACCATTGTTGGGGAAGGAGATGTGGGTCAGCAGACAGAACAAGTGATGAAAAACCTGCATGCGATTTTATCAGCTGCAGGGACAAGTTTTGATGCTGTCGTCAAGACAACGGTGTTTTTAGCCGATATGAATGATTTTTCAGCGATGAACGCTGTATATGCTAAATATTTTGATGAGGCAACCGCACCGGCTCGGGCTTGTGTCCAAGCGGCCCGTTTGCCAAAAGACGTTCAAGTGGAAATTGAATGTATTGCCATGATTGCTTGAATGAGTGAGAAGAGCCATGAGTGATGACCGAAATTTCTTTCGATGGCTCCGCTCTGTGTTTAGTGACGATCACTTTCTTCACTTTCTAGACCATGTGGAGTCAATTGTCTCGAAAGCGCTTTCAATTGCGATGGTCATGGTGTTGACCGTGTCCATCGTTGACTTATTTTTGTTTCTCCCGCAAGAAATTTTCTCAGAACCCCGAGGATTTTTTACCAAGACTCTGTTTGAGATCTTTGGTTTATTCCTTAATATTCTGATCGCGCTTGAAGTTTTGGAGAACATCACAGCTTATCTTAAGCGTCATGTTGTCCAAGTAGAACTCGTCATTGTGACGTCGTTGACAGCGATCGCCCGCAAAATTATCATTTTTGATTTTGATAAGGCGGGGGGGCCTGAATTGGTTGGTTTGGGTGTTGCTATTTTCGGATTGTCTATCAGTTATTGGATTATTCGTCGAGCTAATATCAATCCATCTGATTAAGTCTATTTGATCTGATTAAGTCTGTTTGATTAAGGTGAGGGGGTTAGGCAACGCGATCGCATGTGTCATTAATCCGTATGTCAGGATTCGTCAAAACAATGCGTTGCCATTCCTTAATTCATATTTTTGTGAAAAGCTAGGTAAGCACATCACTTCTCTTCGGTGCGATCGCGCTCGAAGGTAACCGTCTCTAGTTGAATTGAACGATAACCACTATGGCTGATGTATTTCAAGTTGAAATTCTCCACCACGGAGAGACTCTTAATCTGGTAGTTCCCAAAGACAAAACAATTCTGGCAGCAGCCTTGGAAGCAGGCATAGAGCTTCCATACTCCTGCAGCGCAGGGGTTTGTACTACATGCGCTGCCAAGATTCTGGATGGTACTGTTGAACAAAGCGATGCTGCTGGACTTGGCGCTTCTATTCAAGAACAGGGATATGCATTGTTATGCAGTGCATATCCAGAATCGAACTTAAAGATTGAATCGAACCAAGAAGATGTTGTGTATCAACTTCAATTTGGACAGTTTCAAAAGTAATTTAATGATGTCTATCGCCTTTGACAAGCATCATAATCGAGACATCACCATCGTGGATGCTGAGACTCTGACGACCCTTTTTCTAGAAATCTCTGTTGATTTCCAGGCGTCTCACTATGAATTGCGAGACAGCATTGAGATCGCGCTGCGATCGCACGGAGAACCGTTGCGCTGGGCTATTACATCCGTTGACCAAGGACGCCAGAAGGTTCACGTTGAAGCCGTGGTGACTCGCGACATGTCTGTCCTATGACACGGGTGACGTCTCCCTACACAGTGGTTCTTATTGTTCCGACGGGGATTGGTGCCGCGATTGGTGGCTATGCGGGGGATGCTCTGCCTGTTGCACGGGCGATCGCCCACGTTGCTGATCGGCTGATTACGCATCCGAATGTGATGAATGGCGCACAGCTCTACTGGCCCATGCCAAACAGTTTGTATGTAGAAGGATATGGACTAGATCAATTCGCGGCTGGACAGTGGGGGTTGCAACCCGTTCATCAAAATCGGGTGGGCATTGTGCTTGACCAGGCAATTGAACCAGATTTGCGATTGCGCCATATTCAGGCTGCTGATGCAACACGGGCTACCTTGGGGCTACAGCTCACGGATTATGTCGTGACCGATCAACCCCTTGGCGTCGAGCTTCGCACAGCCTCATCCGGAGCTACCTGGGGGACCATCCATAATCCAGGAAGCTTACTGCGTGCCACCGAACAGTTGATTCATCGGGCAGGAGCAGAGGCGATCGCCGTTGTTGCCCGGTTCCCTGATGATGACGATAGTGACGCACTCCAAAATTATCGTCACGGACAAGGTGTCGATCCCTTGGCAGGGGCAGAAGCTGTCATTAGTCATTTGATAGTACGCACGTTTCAAATTCCTTGTGCTCATGCTCCGGCATTGTCTCCGTTACCTCCTGATCCTGAGGTGGCACCGAGATCGGCTGCGGAAGAACTGGGGTATACGTTTTTGCCCTGCGTTTTGGTTGGGCTCAGCCGCGCCCCCAAATTTATATCTGATAGTCGGGCGCGATCGCACGCGGACGAGATTTGGGCAAATCAGGTCAATGCTGTCGTGATTCCTGAAACAGCCTGTGGTGGGAGTGCTATTCTCAGCTTTAGTCAATCTTCAGCATCCATCATCACCGTGGCTGACAATACAACGACCATGAAAGCATCCTCTCAACAGATGATGATCCCAGCCCGGAGAGTACAATCTTATTTAGAAGCGTTTGGTGTTTTGGTCAGCCACAAAGCAGGCATTGATACGTCAGCCTTCCAGCCTGGCCTATCAACTCTCCAATCCCTAAGCTAAATGGATTGAGCTGAATGATTAAATAGTTATCCTTCAACGTAGCTAGTAGGCGGTAAAGATAAAGTCCCGTGGCCGATTCCCCCACTCCTGATACCGACAATCCCTCTCTCTCTCGCATTCAAATTTTATCGGCAATGATCGTTACCGCAGTAATTCTAGCGGCGATCGCCCGTATCTGGATGGCGCTTTCTCCAGGAATTTTGTTCCCTTTAAATCCGAATAGTTCGACTTGTCTCATGGGGCTTGGCTTAGGACTAGCCATTACAGCAATGAGTGGAGCAGTTTACCAGCTATGGCCTGGCTATCGCAAAAGTGCAGATGAATATTTAGAACTCGTCCTAAGACCACTCATTTGGCCTGACTTGATTTGGCTGGGTCTACTTCCTGGCTTAAGTGAAGAGCTCCTGTTCCGTGGTGTGGTGCTACCTGCCGTTGGACTCGGTGTTGGAGGTATTTTCATCTCTAGTGTGTGCTTTGGAGTTATGCACTATAGCGGTTCAAAGCATTGGCCCTACATTGTATGGGCAACAGCTATCGGTGGTGTCTTAGGTAGTTCCGCAGTTCTGACAGGGAGTCTTGTGGTTCCTGTCATTGCTCACATCACCACAAATTTTGTTTCCAGTTGCCTATGGAAACTGAGGCACTAAATATTTCCCAACTTGGGAAGAGGACTGAAATAGAACCGGAAAGTATTGTGTTGAGGGTGATGTCTGTGCTGCTATTCCCAACAAAATATCTCGAAGTTTTTTAATTTCCATCTCTTAGAGCATATAATCCACAAAACTTGGCAACGTTTACAGAGGAGCCAGGGTTTAGGGTGCGCAACGCGCGCGCCAAACCCTAATGTCCTCGTTGCAATTTTGAGACGTTTGCCAAGTCATGTAATCCAGCCTCACCAGGAATTTGATATGTCCTGTACGCCAAGAATCGCATTAGATTAACCTGTTCGCCAACCCTTCAAAAGCGAGTGCCGCTACACAACATACAACACGTAAAGGTTCATTACCCACGAGCCTTTACGTTGCATGGATTTACAACCAAGAAACAAGTGTTAACACGCACATTTTACTCAGCAATAATACGTATAAAATGAATTTCTAATTTTTCGCAGATGAAATTATATCGACCGTATGCTTTATTCTTCAAAGGAAATTCAAAAATATTGAATATTATCAGCGTTATTCTAGATCTAGCAAAGGTAATTTTTTATACCTTAATGCAAGTCCTTAGAGACAAAACTCCTTATCAGGTAATCATCGCCATTCAATCTAGCTAACGCAAAAAAGGAAGAGCACACAGTCATGGTGCAGTTTAACTTTAGCTATCAAACCTCATCTGATGGTTCATCTGGGGTGTCGTCAGAGCAAATGACCGCCTTTGAGATGGCTGGTCGCATTTGGTCCGCTTATTTAAATGATGACGTCACCGTCAACGTACACATTGGCATGAGCAATAATTTGCCGACTAATGTGATTGGAGGTGCCCTCCCTGGAATGAAAGCAGGCTATTCATCTTATGAGTTTGCTAGTCAGTTGAGAGTAGATCGCACATCGCAAGATGATCAGATCAGTACCAACTATTTGAGTGGTGATGCCATTGCCAATGATTTCATTGTTTGGCATCAAGAGGAAGTCAGCCTGACCACAGCCAATGCAAAAGCGTTAGGGATTATTCCGAAAAACGATACTGCGTTGGATGGAGTGATTCTCATGAGCGACTTGAGTAATCTGGCATGGAATCAAGACGGAGATGACAACAATGATATTGCCTGGGATTTCCTCGTGGGTAACGCGTCTCAAAGTCAAGTCAATGACCTTGATTTCTTGAGCGTTGCTCTCCATGAGTTGGGTCATATTCTTGGATTTGTGAGTGGAGTCGATAATTCTGCATGGTTTCAAGAACTTGACCAAACCAAACAAAATGTTCAAAACGGATATTGGTCTGCCTATCTCTATAGCCATTATGGTCATCAGCTCTCTTACTTTTCTCGATATTCGAGTTTTGGAGACGAGAGCCGCACAACCCCTCTTGATTTCTTTCGCTACTCAGACGAAAGTGCATTCTGGGGTGTCCGTGATTTATCTGTTGGCGAAGGCGCTTATTTTTCCATTGATGGGGGCTATTCATCTCTAGCTGATTTCTCGACCAGTAAATATGGCAATGGCGATGGCTATCAAGCGAGTCACTGGAAGAATGCCGAAAATGCCTTAGGCATTATGACGCCGACCCTTGCTTTAGACCAGGAAAACAGCATCTCGATGCTTGACTTGCGCGCTTTTGATGTGATCGGATGGGATCTTGCCGATTCGTTGCTGGGCAATGATAGCAAGGTGAGTCAATGGGAATTTCAGCAAACGCTTGATTTAAGCAACTCTCAAACTCTGAACAATCTCTGGCAATCTTCAGAGAACTATGTTCTTCAAAATCGGTCATATCTTGAGCGCGATCGCCTGTCCGATGTCTTCCAGATGATCGAAAACAGCGAAATCTATGAGCGAAAGAAAAAGAAAAATGGTAAGGAAGACGGTTCTTGGCAGGAGCTTTGGCAAGAGATTGTAGATGTTTTTTCCCAAGAAGGCAGCTTCTCGACCTTTGAAGTTAATGATTTATTGCCAGATACACATCCATTCGCTGAATCTAAGATCGACTATCTGCGGGGTACACGAGACGACGACAACCTGAAAGGAGCCGTAAACCAAGATTGGCTCATCGGCAAGCAAGGGCAAGATTTCCTCAAAGGCAAAGACGGAGACGATTTGCTTAAGGGAGGCAATCATCGTGATGTCTTAGTAGGGGGTGCAGGATTTGACGTCTTCGTTGTTCAAGATAAGCAAGGTTTTGATATCGTCCGCGACTTTATAGATGGAGAAGACCGTCTGAAGCTGGGTAGCGGGCTTTCTTTCGAAGACATCACCATCTCCCAACAAGGCAATCACACCGTGATCGAAAAAGATAATGACTTGTTGATGGTGCTCCGTAGTGTAGATTTTGCCAGCATCACAGCGATTGACTTTACAGGAGGAATAGAAACGCAATAGAACCGGCACGTCAGTAGCTAGACATAAGTAAACGTAACCTGCCAAATCCTGTGCCGTCCGCTGCGCAGTCGGCACAGGATTTTGTTTTTTCTTTTAAGTACGTTCAGGTACTTCTTTGGTTGGGACTACCTCCCAACCAAATATTTCAGAGGTTTTTAATTTTTATTTCTAAGTTATTTTGCTGCAAATAACGGTATACAGCTATTCGATGTTTTGCCGTATGGCAACATGATCAATAAGTAGATAGATATAAGTAAACGTAACCTTCTAAATTTTGTGCCGTCCGCTGCACGGACGGCACAAAATTTGGATTTTTGGTTTTAATTACGTTCAAATACGTAACTTTTAATAAGGCTATTTCCAGTACGTCCAAGAAATTTTGTTTGCACGCGCTACATTGCCATTCAAAAATCTCTAACATAAGCATTGCAGTAAAAGCTCTATATCAGTAGAGATTTCTAGTTGTTCAACTAAACCTCATAAATCACTCGTTATAAGGAAGAAATGGTAAAGACATATACAAAAACACCGTACTTCTACGAGTGGCTGGATATCTTTAGGAAAGTTGGGTACCGGAATCTGCGTAGATAATTTCACTCGGTATCCGTCCAATAATCAATGTCAGGGCATTGATGTATCTATTAACAGCTTTAACATGGCTGTAAAGGCTGTTGATTTTCTTTTCTGAGCAGCTATAAATTTTGAGTCCTGCTCTAGAAAATTGGTTCGTTGATTAATGATTGCTCTTGCTTTGGGAAACTAAAAGTTTAGAGAGAATCGACCTCTATTAAAGATAGTATTGCAAGTCGATTTTACTGTTATTAGTCAATTTTTTATCCAAAATTGTTTGGATTTTATCTTAGGGCGCTTCATTTAGTGCGTCCACTTTTCAGCGAATATCTTGGGAGATTATTGATATGGTAACTACTCGAATTGAACTAGAACTGAATACAGACATTCAAACTCGTACCAACTATAACCCGGCAAATGGGTCAATCACTGTTAATGGTAACGATGTTGAATTTGCTGAGCTACTGCCTGACAATCAAAACATTGATGAGGGTAGCGCCTCATTTTTATTTGACGGAAATGGTATCTATAATGTCACAATTGCATATTTTAATGAAGGTGATGGGGATGCAACCGTTGATTTAAAAATTGGAGACACATCCCTGCTTCCAAATCTATTTGAATTTACCGGTGGACAGGGAGGAGGTCCAAACGCGGGAAACTATACTGTCGACACCCTGGTCAGTGGCGTCTCTATTCAAGATAATTCAACGCTAATTTTTGAAGCATTTAGAGATGCAGGTGAAAGAGCACGGGTTGACTATTTGGAATTTACCCCCGTTCAAACAGGGCTTTTGAACTTTTCACAGTCTTCTGTTTCGGTAGAAGAAGGGAATACACTATCTATTTCGATTGATCGTTCAGAAGGAAGTGATGGTGTTCTCAATGCAAGTGTCACGATTCCAGGAATTGGGACTGCTCCTGTTACTTTTGCTGACGGTGAGACCACGAAAAATGTCCTCATCCCGATTGCTGACGATAGTGTTGTTCAAGGCGATCGCACCTTTTTAGCCACTATTACATCATCTGACGGCTCTATTTTTGTGGGCACACAAGATACGGCAAGCATTACGGTGACGGATAACGATACGTCGTCTGGCGATGGTGGTTCAGGCGGCGATTCGGGCGGTTCAGGCGGCGATTCGGGTGGTTCAGGCGGCGATTCGGGTGGTTCAGGTGGCAGCATTGGAGCAACGCCTCAATCCGACAATCTGAAAGGCGGTTCCGCAGACGATAAGATTCGTGGTCTTGCTGGTGCTGACGTTATCCGAAGTAGAGCCGGGAAAGACTTTGTGTCTGGCAACCAAGATGATGACAGACTTTTTGGCGATGCTGGCGATGACGTCATGCGCGGGCGTACTGGTAACGATCGCATGCGTGGTGGCGGCGGTGATGATGACATGTTTGGCGATCGCGGCAATGACAACATCAACGGCGGTGCGGGCGATGATGTCATTCGAGGAGGCGCAGGTCGCGACATTATCAACGGAGCGAAGGGGGATGATGTGATCTTTGGCAATGGCCGAGTAGATGACATTAATGGCGGTTCTGGTGATGACGTGATTGTTGGCGGTCGTGGCAACGATGAGTTGACTGGAGGCTCTGGAGAAGATGTTTTTGCTTATCGCCGAGTCGCCGATGGTGTTGACACCATTACAGACTTTACGGTTGGAGAGGATCTACTCGACTTTACCTCGATGGTTGCTTTCTATAATCTGAGTCCAGCGAATGTTTTCACAGAGAATATTCGCCTAGTACAGCAAGGCAGTGTTGCCGTTGTTCAATTTGACCGTGATGGGGCTGGTTCAGCCGCGAATGCAGATTTAGTGAGATTGGAAAACGTTTCTGCCGCCGCTATTGATACCAGCAGCTTCATCTTCTCGTAACTCGGGATGATTGAATTGGTAACAGTTACTTGCTAGCGACTGTTATTGGCGATAGCTATCACTCATGTTTCTACATCGAAATCCCAGCGTATATCGATATACGCTGGGATTTCGATATGATGTTCAGGTCACTTTATCTAGTCAGTACCTGGACGTCATTAAAACCAAAACCCTAAATCCTGTGCCGCCCGCACAGCAGGCGGCACAGGATTTAGGAATGTACGGTTAATAATGGCTAGCTACTGATTCCATCGAGTTCTAGGCTCGATGTACAGGTTCTGGAAGATAAGAGGTGACTAAGGTAAATGTAATAGGCATGAAATAGAAGCGGCATGTATTTTGGTAGTGATGGCTGAGCCACCACCACCAAAATAAGTACCTGGACGTTATTAAAACCAAAACCCCAAATCCTGTGCCGCCCGCTGCGCGGACAGCACAGGATTTGGAAGGTTACATTTAATGATGGCTATCTACTTATCTCTAAGTCCTTTGATTTTCATTCCTAAGAATTTTCAGATTGAACACGGAGTAACAGTGAGCTATGGCTGATTGGGTTCGAAAAATTGTGAACACTCCCATGGTCAAAACCTTAGAGAATATGGTTCCAGAGTATTCCCTCGTCGGAGACTCTACATTTTTCTCAAATGAGCAGTTTCCGTGGTCCTATGAATTGGAAGCAAATTGGACAGTTATTCGAGACGAATTAGAAGATGTGTTCCAGCATGTAACCGATCTTCCTAACTTTCAAGACATCATGCCTCGCCAACAGAGAATCAGTCCAGATGATGGGTGGAAGACGTACTATTTTTGTGCGTTTGGCTTTGTGGCGCAAAAAAATTGTGAGCGGTGCCCTGAAACATGGAAGTTATTGCAGGGAATCCCTGGGTTGAAAGTTGCCTTTTTTTCAATTCTGAGTCCTGGGAAGCAGATTCCGCTTCATACAGGGAAACACAAAGGTTTAATTCGTTATCATCTCGGCCTCATGGTTCCAGAGCCGAAAGAAGATTGCCGTATCCAAGTTGGGGGGCAGTGGGTTCATTGGGAAGAAGGCAAAAGTTTGATCTTTGACGACACGTATCCTCACCAAGTGACCAATAAAACCGATGGCTATCGGGCAATTTTGTTTCTAGATATTGCTCGTCCGTTCAAGTTTCCTCTATCCCTTGTGAACTGGACTGTTTCACAAATTCTTTCCTTTTCACCTCTTGCCCAAGAAGCTAAGTCCAACTACTACAAATGGGAAAAACAGTTTGACGACACTGTGTAACCTGAAAAACAAGACACTAACACCACGGTTATGACCAGTTATTTTCGTTCCAACATAGACGACATGATGGGGTATGTTCCTGGAGAGCAGCCCAAGCCAGGTAGTCGGATTCTCAAGCTCAACACGAATGAGAACCCATATCCACCATCGCCAGCTGCAATAAAAGTTTTGCATACCTTTGATGGTGAATTGCTGCGCCGATATCCGCATCCTTTTGCTGATGACTTTCGGCAAGCTGTGAGCGAAACGTTGAATGTACCCATGGATTGGGTGATTGTGGGAAATGGGAGCGACGAAATTTTAAATGTGGTTCTGCGAGCTTGTGCAGAGCAAGAGCGTCAAATTGTTTACCCGACGCCAACATATGTGTTGTATAAGACTCTTGCAGAAATTCAGCCGGCGGACATTACAGAAGTCCCCTATGGGGAGAATAATCAATTGCCGATCGATGAACTCGTTGATGCAAACGGCGCGGTGACTTTTATTGCGTCTCCGAATAGTCCCTCTGGGCATCGTGTTTCGAATGACGAGCTGAGACAGCTTGCCTCTCGATTGTCTGGAGTTGTCTTAATTGATGAGGCTTACGTTGATTTTGCCGACAGCTCAGCACTAGCTCTTGTTCACGAATTTGAGAATGTCATTATTAGCCGAACTCTTTCCAAGGGATATTCCTTGGCGGGACTACGACTGGGCTTTGGAATTGCGCAACCGGCTCTTTTGAATGGTTTATTCAAGGTCAAGGATAGTTACAACATTGATGCGATCGCCTGCGCGGTGGGTACTGCTGCAATGCGCGATCAAGATTACAAGAACGCATGTGCTGAAAAAGTCAAGGCATCGCGGGCAACGTTACTGCACAACTTAAAGCAACTCGGGTTTGACGTTGCAGAATCTCAAACAAACTTCCTTCTGGCTCAGTCTCCTAGCGGCAATGCGGAGTCTATCTATTTAGCTCTGAAAGAACGTGGAATTTTAGTACGATATTTCAAACACTCTGGGCTACAGCAGAAGCTTCGAATCACTGTGGGAACTGACGAGCAAAACCAAACCTTGATTGAGGCTTTAGCGTCGCTCATCTAGATCATTGAAACTATTTGGCCTAGCCTGTTCAATTGTTGATGCCGATCTTTTCCCAACAAACTGGGTATCCTATCTTCAAATGTTAAATTCATGTAAAGAAAAGAAAACCATGTAACATTATTGTTACAGTGATAAAAATTAAAAACGTAGAAGGAATCATTTTATGCCTTATACCACTGAAGAGGGCGGTCGCCTTAATAATTTTGCTAGTGAGCCCCGAATGTATCGTGCAGAGCCTCCAACGGGCAAAGAGAAGAAAAATTACTTGATCCTAGCGATTGGGGCACTTGCATTAGTTGGAGGAATGCTGGTTGTGGCGGCATCGGTCTCTTAGTGAATGTTAATCCTCAATGAAATCGCAACACGATGGCATGAGGTGTTGCAAGTCATTGAAGCGCTGAGGCATGTCCTCGGCGTTTCGTTTTTACATGGTTTCTGAGCATCCTGTGCGGATAGAGATGAATATCATTGGAAAGAGAAGTATGGACTTATGTCGCTTGCCTCTCACCCTCTGATTCACCGTGGTACAAACTTTCTCTTCTACTATTGCTGATCTGAACCAGAAGACTTATCAGAGGCTGAAGTCAGCTCTTGAGCTAAATCTTCGTAGACAGATTTTTATTGCAGTCTGCGACAACCTTGTGTTGCGCGATCGCCTGGTTACCGAGTTAGAAGACGATTTATCGGGCTATGGTGCCCATCGTCATGCACCTGCTCGTCAGCGCTCTTACCCCCAATTTGTCACACTCAAGCTTGATCTCTCCAATCCCGACCCCATCAACCAAATTGCTCATTGGTTACGACGATCTCCACCACCGATTAATCGACGGAATCAGTCGGTGATGCCTGCGTTTCAACTGGTTGGGATCGAGCAACTCAGTCGCCAACCCGCCTCAATGCAGTGGGTATTCCTCAACCACCTACGCAGCATTGAGCATAGCTTACCTGTCTTGGAATCGAGCATACTTTTGTGGGTTACGCGTCCGTGGAGCCGGATGATTCCTCAGTCAGCTCCTGATTTTTGGCGCTGTCGAACGGCTGTGTTTGACTTTATGGGAGAACCAACGCCGTTAGTCTCATTACCTGAAACTTTTCCAATGGTGTCTCAAGCATCATCTAATATTTCAACGCAGGCAGGCACTTCAATATCGACACCCGCATCACACACTCATTCGCGGACATCTCATGCTGCTTCAATGAATGGAATTCGGGCGGATGCATCTGGCGATCGCCCAGTGCATGTGATTCCTCTCACTGATACTGCACCCGATCTAGAGCCCGATCTAGAGAATGATGCGATTCCTACATTGCCGTTGACAGATGAGCCACTATCGATCGATCAGGATAAGACTCTTCTCATCAATGATACGCATGTTCAACAGGATGCTGTTCAGAGCGATGATATCGAACACATTGAGGTTTCAGATGATGTCGTCGGTGCTTCGATTGATCCGCCGACAGGTCTACACCATGATGTCGCTGAACGTGATAGTGTCCAGGATACTCATACGCCCAATGTTCCGGATTCTACTTTTGAACAGGGGGCGATCGCTGATGAAACAGCTTCAAATGAATGGTTCCAAGAGATTGATGCTGTCACCGCTGATGTTATTTCAAACGCCGATCACGAAGATATTGCCGTAACCAATGGTGCCTTGCCAGATGCGTTGCAAAAAGAGCAAGTACCGCTGGTTTTTGATGATCAAGAACCGTTAATTCTGAATGACCATGACGCCGATGTTCAAACGACTCTTCACGATCTCATCAATGGTGAGTCGTTAGATACTCCAACTGGCTCATCAGCCGATGATTCTATCTCAGATACGTTTGACACTCAGGCACTTCAGATTTTCAATGAATTGCCAGATGAGGATACCCCAGAACTCGCAGACTCTCTCGAACCAAGCTTGGATGATCAAGATCAGATATCACCATCGTTAGCAGCGTCTGAACCGTCAGCGGATCCTGACTTGCTGACCGATGCCGAATTACTCCAAATGTTTGATGGCTTAGACTCAGAAAATCCGACATCCGAACACGATCCATCTGCCGATCAGGCTTCGCGAAACTCTCCCTCTGAGAATTTGGGATTTGGAGATACGTTTAATGATCCGTGGCTCACCCAATCTAATACCGATGCCCTGGAAGAACTGTTCGAGCAAAGCCATGAAGAAGAATCCGCGTTGCGGTTCTCTGTGCCAGACAAACCGGAGACCTCAGATGATTTCGATAATGTCACTGATGTTCTCATTCCTTCAGAGATAGATGCTGATTCGATTGCTGATGATGTTGATGTTTCCGATGCAGATCTTGAAGATGATGTATCGATCTTAGACGCAGACATTCTCGTCCCATTTGAAGCGGATTCCATTTCGATTCACAATGCTGATGTAGACGATGAGATACAAGTTCTTGATGCAGAGCCTAATTTCTTGAATGCATCGTTGTCGTCGGATCCTGGTCTAGGCTTTAGTACTGTTGGGCAAACTCCAGCGCAACGATCTTGGCTGGAATCCAGTATTGCTGAAGCTGCTCAAGCTGACTTAGCGGTTGACGATCCCCAAGCTCACGTCTTGGTTGAACAACTTGAGCGGCTTCGTCAGCAGCAGGCACCCAAAAATGTTGTTGCAGGTGCTTATCGGGGATTGGGTAACCTTTATCGCGATCGCATCGAACAGGGGGATGTATCTCCCAAGAATTTGGTGAGAGCGATGAAAGCTTACGAGGAAGTTCTGAAGCTCGTGAGCGATGACTCGCCAACGTGGTCTGAGGTGCTAAACGATATGGGGAACCTGTGTTGGCTGTTGTCTCGATGTGCACCGAGCCCTGAACAGGGACTGCCCCACCTGCAGCAAGGAATTCAAGCCTATCGAATGGCGCTCACGAAAATCAATCCAAGCACGCATCCCCAAACATATCCCATGATTCAAAACAACTTGGGAGCTGCCTATGGGGATCTGGCTCGATACCACAATCCATTCGACAATCTGCAGCAATCCGTTCAGGCCTATCAAGAAGCATTGCGTTATCGCAAAGCTGAGGCCGATCCAATGCGATTCGCATCAACCCAAAATAATCTAGGAACAACCTACTGGAACCTGGCTCAATATCGTGACCCAATCAAGAATCTGAAGCGGGCGACCGATGCCTATTCACAGGCACTGGGTTACTATCAGCCAGACAAAGATGCGCTGAACTACGCCATGATCCAGAATAATCTGGGGACGGCATTTTGGAATTTGGCCCAGCACGAACGATCGGAGAGATGGCTCAGTGCAGCCATTGATGCATATACTATTGCGCTCAAATACCGAACGCTTGAAGCGAATCCGGTAGCCTATGCTGCTACGCAAAACAATTTGGGAACGGCCTATTGGCACATTTCTGAGTACTATGAAGAGCAGGCGACCGAGCGCATAGACTTCTTACGACATGCCGTTCATTCGTATGGTGAAGCACTTGATGCGGCCACTCTCATTCAACGCAGTCATCAAGCAAGTGCTCTTAACTTTGATGTATTTGCAACTCGAAATAACTTTGGGCTTGTGCAATATCAGCTTGCCACTGACAAAAAATTTGTGAGCCAGAATGATCATGAATCTATGTTTCTTGAAAATGCGTTGGATCAGCATTTGGCAGCATTGCAAGGGTGGCAAGGACGACCTGAACTGCGTCAGACTGCAATGCAATGTGTGATTCAGGTATTAAAAGCAATTTATTTACAAAAGGGATTGGTTGGGCAAAATCTTGCACTTTCAAAAATTCCAGGCCAACTGTTACCTGAAATTTTGCCTCAGCTATAACCACACACGACTTCTCAACATTCAAC
>JBCCWF010000069.1:0-18469 GCA_039194035.1 Cyanobacteria bacterium P01_E01_bin.6
CGTCTGGCAGGTGGCCGTTAGCCCCACCGGCGACCGCATCGCCACCAGCGGAGACGACGGCACCGCGCGGCTGTGGGATTTGCAGGGCAATCAATTGACCGCCTTCGAAGGCCATCGCGGCATCGTCTGGCAGGTGGCCGTTAGCCCCACCGGCGACCGCATCGCCACCAGCGGAGACGACGGCACCACTCGCCTGTGGGATTTACGTGGTCAACAAATTGCCCAATACGAAGGGCGATTAGGTGCCTTTAATCGCGACTGGAGTCGTGTGTTGATCATTCAACCGGGCAATCATCTGATTCGTGATGCGGAGGGTGAGGTGGTTACCCTGTGGCGGGTTGACCCATTGGAGACGTTGATTACCCGTGCCTGCGATCGGTTGCGTCCTTTTTTGCGCCAGAGCGACCAGGTGACGGATGAAGATCGGGATATCTGTAGGGTTGAGGGGAGAGAGTGATGGGGCGATGGAGCGATGGGGTATGGGGCGATGGAGTGATCGCAACCGTCCCCTGAAAGGAGTCAAAAGAGACGGTTGCAGGGGATCTGGCTTCGGCTCCACTCAGCCAGCGTAATAGGTTGGGCGGTTAAGAATCTGCAATTAAATAACCTCCCACAATTAGGCGACCCTTCTGTAGGGGCGCACAGCTGTGCGCCCCTACGGTTGGTATGTTATTAAGCTGCAACTTCCTTACGGCACCACCCGATAAATAAAGCTCAGCGACGCATAACTTGCCATGTGCAAAGCATACGAATCTGACGCCAGATCAAATGTCTCCGACGCTTCCCGTCGAGACGCCTCACTCACATCCGCTAACATCGCATGCATCACATCCGCCGGATCCAGTGAGTCAGACAACATGCTCATTTGCCGAAAACTTCCCATGGGTCGCGTCGCTTTTGATACCTCTTCCGCCGTGCGTGTTAGAGGTGCCCGGCTACAGATCACATAGGTTTCAGCTAGCCCCCCAGGGCCATTGACCGTCCACTCCGCTGAGGTATTCGAAGACGGCAACGTCAGCATCTCTCCCGGAAGAATCATGCTTTCATCGGCAGCAGACCCATGATTCGTGCCTTTAGATGCCTTCGTCGGGGGATAAACCGCAAAGACATTTCCGTCGCTGTCAATGCCCAGCACCACACAGTAAACAGGGCGATCGCCATAGTTTTGCACTCGATAGCGAATCTTGCTGCCCGTTGCCAGAGAGGGAGCCTTACCGTCGTTGACCAGCAATTGTGCCAAACGACTCTCAGGGGGATTCCACGGCGCACGGAACGTGGTCTGCTGCATGAGAATCCGTTCCTGAGGAACAAGCATTTCAAGGGTCGCACGCACACCCAACTGAGAGGATCCTTGATTATCAGTGAGGCGCAACAGCTTCGCCGCCAGTAAGTTGCGAAACTTGGGTTCTAGTCGCTGCACCGCCGTTTTCACCGCTTCATCACCCTTGTCAAACATATTTGGCAGAGGGACTCGGCTCAGATAAAACAACCCATACCCTTTGTTGTCTGTAGGGCGACTCTCAGGCTGGCTTTCTGCGCTATCGGCAGGGGCATCGTCCATTGCCTCTGATTCAGAACTGGGAGGACTGCTTTTCCCAAACAGCACATCTGAAAACTGTTCTCCCGCAACCACCGTCGACAGGTCAGAGATGCTGGAAAACGCACTGGTTGCATCCACTCGCTCAATGCGTTCCAGCTGAGCATCCAGGCCAACCGTCAAACTAATGTTCTTGGACAGCACACGAATATGCTCCAGAACAAATTGTCCCACTTCAATGGGAATACCAGTCGGTTGAGAATTAATCGGACGCACTTGACCATAAATGCCGTTGTGCGATCGCAATTGTACAAAACATAGCTGGGTAGACCGATTCAGAAAGGCACCCAGAATTGGCTTGTCTGATGTTGCTGAACCCGATGTTGCTGAATCTACGGGGGGTGCTTCTACTTGAGTCGGTTCTACAGGAGGTGCTTCTACTTGAGTCAGCTCAATGGGATCAGCACTCTGCTCACCGGCATCAGCCAGAGGCATGGTGACAGGGGGAGTCTCCGATAGCGCACGATGGAGATTATTGGGCTGAACCAACTGAAAAACAGAGGCCGTCCCGTAATTGGCGAGGACGAGAGCAGGCAGTCCTCCCAGGAAAACCTGTGCCGATGCAATGTCGTTATTTTGACCTGTGACAGCCCCATCTGCACTCATCGGCTGACTAGGCTGAAAGCGATGGCTTTTGATCGCTAATTTGTCACTTTTCGTACCAGACAGCACGGGCTGATATGGCTCACCGATCACCCGCTCAGCCCGTGCCCCAGCCAAGCTGATTCCTGCTGACAATGACGTTGCTTCAGAGTCTAGCCACCATAGTTGCTGAGTCAATGCATAGGTAAAGAGTCCAGCACTAAACCCATCCCATAGGCACTCGACCGCTCCGTGAGACAGATCCGTTGCTCTCAGCAATAGTCCCGGAACTGGGCTAGTCTTGAGACTCTCTCGACTGCCTCGAATCTTCTGCAGCAATTGTTTCTGAAGCTCCAGCTCATCAGGGTGAAGTCTCCCTTGGGGAATCGTTGTGCGCGAGCGCAAGCGAACATATCCATCTAGCCATTGCTGAGGAGCACCATAGCTGGTATCCAGAAAGGTGATGACCTGATCCGTTTGGAGCGATCGCACCAAAAGACTCAATGAATCAGCCGTGACATCATTGAGAAATGGCTGATCGTCTGTGGGTAACACACCATCCACTGGCACAAGACTGGTACTCATCCGAGGTTCGCCATCCGGCTCATCCGGATCAATCACTCGAACCTTGCTGCCCAGACCACTAAAGTGAAAGACAACAACATCTCCAGATCTAGCCTGCCCGACCAAGTGCGTTAAAAATGATTCTTCAATGGCTTGTCGCGTGGCGTCTTCATTCACAAGCGTGACAACATCATCGGGATTGAAGCCGAACCGATGAATCAATAGCTCTCGTTGCAAACGAACGTCAGTCGCGCATCCTGACAACAGTGATTTTCGAGATGAGGATGACGTCCCGTCGCAGACGTTGCCTGGATATTGGTCAATGCCGACCAACAACGCAAGCTTGCGAGCCGTAGGCTTCGCAAGCGATTGAGAATAGCGATGGGCGGCGGCAGCCATCGTGGTCTGGCTTACGCCGATAGATGCCAATAATAGAGCTGCCTGCCGTAAAAATGCCCGTCGCGTATAGTTCACTGAGCTAATTAGCCCCCTATTTAAGCGTGCATTGCTTTTGCGAGTTCAGCAGCAACCTCAGGACGAGAAAACTCCGGAGGTGGAAGCTCACCCCTACGTAGCATCTCACGCACTTTCGTTCCCGACAAGTGGATGCGCTCTTCTTTGGAACTGGGGCTTGTTTTACTCGTTGCCATTGTCTGAGTTCGAGTGCAGTAAAACGCATGCTCAAACTTCATTGGAGTAATGCCAAGTTCACCCGGCTCAAACTCATCAAAAATATGCTGAGCATCATAGGTGCCATAGTAATCGCCAACACCAGCGTGATCCCTGCCCACAATGAAGTGAGTACAGCCATAGTTCTTGCGAACCAAGGCGTGGAAGATTGCTTCCCGAGGGCCAGCATATCGCATTGCAGCCGGATTAATTGCTAAAATCACACGTTCTTTAGGGAAATAATTGTCCATCATAATCTCGTAGCAACGCATCCGCACATCAGCCGGAATGTCATCACTTTTTGTTGCACCGACGAGAGGGTGTAGAAATAGACCATCAACCGTTTCAAGAGCACACTTCTGGATGTATTCGTGGGCACGGTGAATGGGGTTGCGGGTTTGGAATCCGACAACGGTCTTCCAGCCTCTCTCTTCAAACATCTGCCGAGATGCTTCGGGATCAATTTGATAGGCGGGGAATAGTGGATGAGGCTGTCGCTCAAGCATCCAAACAGGACCAGCCAAATTCACAGGGCCTTGATCATACACAACCTTGACACCAGGATGCTTCTCTTCATCCGTACGATAAACATTCACCGCTTCTAGCTTTTTATCGTACTCATATTTCTGAGTAAGCTCTAGAACGCCAACAAACATACCATCTTTATCGTTGAGGCGAACGAGGGTTCCTTCTGTGAGCGGAGCCGCTTCTTCTTGGGTGACGGAGAGGGTGACGGGAATGGCCCAAGGCAGTCCGTTTGCCATCCGCATCTCTTTTACAACCGTGAGATAATCAGCCTCTTCCATAAACCCAGTGAGAGGGCTGAATCCTCCGATAGCAATCATCGCCAAATCAGAAACGGCGCGATCATCCAGAGTGACTTGGGGTAAGCTATCTCCTTTCTCAAGAAAGGTTGCTTTTTGCTCAGGACTAGCAAGTCTGTTAATTAGTGTTCCACCGTGAGCGGGAACAAGCGTTGAATAGTAGCTCAAGGTTATATTCTCCCTATAAGAAAATTATTTAGTCGCCTCAGAAGCAATACGTAGCCAGGACATATGGGAATCCATCTATAACGTTCCCGCCATCATGGTATTACGCATAGGGCTCGATCAATTGAGTTTCTAGGACCGCATTTACGCTTTCTTTATCGTTCATGCCCGATTCTTGTAAATCTCACGTAAATTGTTGGATCGGCTAAATGTTTTGCCTGATGGAGGCATCGGTATCCACTGGATCAATGATGCCCCCTCCCAACAGACGATCATCTTGATACACAACGGCAGCTTGTCCAGGTGTAATGCCAAACTGTGGCTCATCAAACATAAAATGAGCCCGCAAGCACTGACCTGATTCAT
Organism: Cyanobacteria bacterium P01_E01_bin.6; assembly: GCA_039194035.1. GTDB lineage: Bacteria > Cyanobacteriota > Cyanobacteriia > CAKZMO01 > CAKZMO01 > JBCCWF01. Next base: position 4,768 of record JBCCWF010000069.1, read on the forward strand.
CCAGCGGAACAATCGTGACTGGAACAGCCACCGAACGATAACGGATTTGGGCTGTCGCCCGAATGGGCGCACTCGGTGGTGCGATAGAGACCCAGTTCATGCGGCTGACGGTGCATTGCGTGTGATGAGCACTATGGCGATCGCCCACCACGACTTGATTGCGGCCTACATCAATGCCGATGACATAGAGCGGATGCGGCGCGGCAATCCCCAATCCTTTTCGTTGACCAATGGTGTAATTGTGAATTCCTTCATGCTGTCCGAGCACTGCTCCGGATTCATTCACAATATCGCCGGGTTTGGGCGCTAGATATTTGCTGAGGAAATCCCCCATCGAACCATGGGCTTCTACCAGGCACAAATCCTGACTCTCTGGTTTATCAGCGGTATGCAGCCCAAACTTGGTTGCTAACGCACGGGTCTCTGTTTTGGTTTGTTCACCCAAGGGAAAAACGACGTGCGCCAGAATGTTTTGGGGCAAATCATAGAGAAAATAGGACTGATCTTTGTGAGAATCGATGGCTCTTAAAAGCTGATATCGACCTGACGACGCATCGTACCGAACGCGTGCATAGTGTCCGGTCGCAATCGAATCGATACCAAGCTCAGACGACGCCCAATTCAGCATGGGGCCAAATTTCACCGCCCGATTGCATTGAGAGCATGGCAAGGGAGTGATGCCGTCGCTATACCCACTCACTAAATAATCAACGATCTTCTCTTGAAAGAGATCTCGGCTATCGACCACATGATACGGAATTTCGAGTTGCTCACACAGTTGCGCAGCATCAACCATCCCTTCAGAACAGCACTGCCCTTTGCCTTTCATCAGCCATAGAGTCATGCCAACCACCTCATATCCTTGGTGGTTAAGAGTCGCAGCTGCGACCGAACTATCGACGCCGCCAGAGAGGCCTACTACAATTTTTTGCATGATCTCAGAATCAATTCAGTCTCTTCGTTGTGACGAAATAAAAGAACCAACCTCCTATTCTATGAGCGGCGCAGTTGTTTTGTTCTGCCCATCAACAAAAATAGTGCTGTTTATTCTTTGCTGACACATAAAGAGACGTAAATAAGGTTACGAAAAAAATTAACGGTCTTTAGCTTTTCCAGGTTAGCATTTACAGTCAAATCCCTCTGATCGGGTCATTCGCTTTGTAACCGCACTCACCCCATCAATCTACTCATGTCAACTCCTGATTCTTCTTCCTTCCGAGCCATTCAGCTTGTGATTGGGGCCTCTCTCACAGGGCTAGGCATTAACGCAATCTTGTTTGCCCCGGCGTGGGGTGAGACGATGCCCGGCGATCGCCTTCTGATTGCTCAGCAAGTGGTCGATGGATTACCACCGCCGCCAGCTTTTCCGATGGCGGATTTGTCCGATTTCCCATCTCCTCCTGATCCCAGCAGCGCTGCTACGTCACAAACGGCCGCCGATCAGTTATTCATGGTAGCGGTTAACGGCAACAGTCCACTCTTGCTGGAACAAGTTCGCCAAGTGCAACCAAACGCCCTAATTCAGGAATACAACGGGCAACCGATTATTCTCGTCGGAGCCTATGAAACGCCTGCCTTGGCACAACAGCAAATAGCTGCGCTGTCTACCAACGGCATTAGCGCGACTGTCACGCCAGTGCCCAGTTCGATTTTTGAACCTGTGCCGCTGGATAATGAAGGGTTTGCAGGAATCCCAGAGTTGCCGCCAGCAGATTTTGCGGATCCTTCATCAACAACTGCTCAAGCCGTTCCAAATACGGCTCCAGCCGGAGTCGTCCAACAAACTCCCACCTCCAGGGAAATTGAGTTTGCGCCCGTGCCCTCCAGCGCACAGGCTCCCCCAGCAACTCAGCCCTTGAGTCCTGTTCAACCCAGCAATCAAGTTCCATCAAGCAGCCAGCCATCAGTCAGCACTACCGATGAATTGGCCGACAATGCTTACTACATCGTGATCCCAGGTTCTTCAGAAAGTTTATCAACGGTTCGCGACCAAGTGATTTTGTTGGGAGGACGGCATGATGTAGTGGCTCAGCGAGAACGACCTCTGGGGCCACATGTACTGGTTGGGCCGTTTACCGATCGCCGGGCTGCATCCCGCTGGAACGGGTTCTTACGGGACTTTGGCATGAATGCCCGCGTATACTATCGACGCTAGTGGTGAATCAGTGGATTTCAGCAGTTCGTGCGACCAACGGTTGATGGACCTGACGCGGTGTGTGGTCACGGCTGATCAGATGCAAGCCGTTGAGGCACGAGTCTTTGAAGCTGGGATGCCGGTTGCTGCATTGATGGATAAAGTGGGTGGGTTGATTGCCCGACGCATTCAACAGCTTTATCCAAAAGCTGGATATAACCGCGTGGGTGTTCTGGTCGGGCCAGGGCACAATGGCGGGGATGCCCTCGTTGTGGCGAGGGAGTTGACCGAAGCGGGATACGACGTTATTCGATGTGAGCCGTTCCAGAGTCATAAAGAACTGACGACGGCCCATCGTCGCTATGGGGATCATCTAGCGATTGCTGTTACGGCGGCAGTGGCCGATCTGCATGATTGTGAATTAGTGGTTGATGGCCTTTTCGGATTTGGGTTAGCGCGACCGATTGAGGGGGCGATCGCCCAGATCATTGATCAGGTGAATGAGTGGGATATCCCCGTGGTCAGTATTGACCTACCATCAGGCATTGATACCGATACTGGACAAGTTTTAGGAACGGCAATTCGCGCGACTCGTACCCTCTGTTTGGGACTGTGGAAACGCGGCCTTCTGCAAGATCACGCCCTGGATTATAGTGGCGAGGCAGAGCTGATCGATTTTGGATTGCCCCAGGCTGATATTCAAGCTGTTTTGGGAGCAGTTCCATGCCATCAACGCATCACCTCAACATCAGCTCTAGAAGCGTTTCCACTGCCACGCCCCCAATCAACTCATAAATATCGAGAAGGACATCTGCTGCTTGTTTGTGGTTCGCGCACCTATGCAGGCGCTGCTATATTAGCCGGATTAGCGGCTCGCTCCAGTGGGGTCGGAATGTTGAGCATCGCTGTGCCTAAGTCTCTGGCCGAACGACTCGTGAGCCTCATTCCCGATGCCCTCGTGATTGGGTGCGATGAAACCAATGGTGGGGCGATCGCCCATCTTCCAGAAATGCTCTCCCTAGATACCTATGATGCGATCGCCTGTGGCCCTGGAATGACGCTCCAAGCCACCGACGTTATCCATCAGCTGTTATCCTGCCCATGTCCTTTGGTGATTGATGCCGACGGACTGAATTGTCTAGCCAGCCAGCAGTCCATCCTTCTCCTCACGCGGCGTACGACAACAACCGTGCTAACGCCCCATCCAGGTGAATTCAAGCGGCTGTTCCCAGACCTGGCAAGCGAGATGGGCGATCGCCTGAGAGTGGCTCAAGCCGCTGCACAGCAGAGCACGTCAACGATTCTTCTCAAAGGCGCAAGAACCGTTATTGCATTTCCAGATGGCCGCGTTCGGGTCAATCCCAACAGCACCGCCGCCTTGGCGCGAGGCGGCAGTGGAGATGTATTGACAGGAATATTGGGAGGACTCATGGCTCAAGCTGCGGCTCGGGGGCATTCGGTGGATGCGGTGATTCCTAGTGCAGTGTGGTGGCATGCTCAGGGGGCGATCGCCGCCGCCCAGGACAACACAGAGCTGGGTGTGGATGCCTCAACCCTCATCACTTACCTAAAACCAACGCTCAATAAGCATGTGAGGGCTTCATCGATAGCCACCCTACAGATAAGTAGCTAGCCCACAGAAAGAGAGCGCTTGAGCGAGTCTGTCCGACTAGGGCGGCAGCAGTGTGCCCTTAAAGCCAGACAACTCAGGCCACGTCAGGTTGTGCGCAATATCCCGGTATCCCTATCGGAGGGGGTCTGGGGGAAGCGGATCGACCGCCTTTCTTGCTTCACGAATGATGTTCACAAACATCAGCTCAAAACATTGACCAATTGGTTTAAGTTATGTTAGATTGATTTCATCGTCAAGCACAAAACACGTTCGCCATGACTCGCGGTCCCGATAAGCAATTTGATACAGACGTAGCCCTAAGCAAGGCGATGGAAGTATTTTGGGCACACGGCTACGAAGCTGCTAGCCTTTCTGAATTGCTCAAAAATATGGGGATCGGCAAAAAAAGTTTGTATGACACCTTTGGCAACAAGCAATCGCTTTTTCTCAAGGCGCTAGAGCATTATGCTCAGACCACCCTTCGGGATATACGCGATCGCCTCTCTGCCGATGGCTCTCCTCTGGCAAACCTAAAGCACCAGCTGATGGATTGGCAGAAGATGCACAGTCAACCCGGTAGTTGTGGCTGCATGCTCGGCACCAACATTGCTGATTTCAGCACCGATGACGAGGCGATCGCCAAAGTCATGCGAGCGTATCTGCAACAGATAGAAGACATCTTCACGGCTACACTCACTCGTGCCCAAGCCGCAGGAGAACTGAGTGCTGATACCCATCCGCGAAATCTTGCTCGGTTATTGCTTTGTGCAACTCAGGGCATGGCCTTGCTCGGTCGCGTAATGGACAACGAGGTCACTCTCAAAGGAGCACTAGAGGCGACAACCTCACTGCTAGAACGAAGCTAATTTTTTTTGCTCAAACTTAGACCGATTGGTCAAATTTATTTCATCTCACACAAATTAAGGAGACACTCAAATGACTTACGATATCAACAACAAAATCGTTCTTGTGACGGGTGCAAATCGTGGCATTGGCAAGGTGTTAGTGGAATCCTTTATAGAGCATGGAGCTGCCAAAGTTTATGCTGCTGTAAGGAAGCTAGACAGTGTTGCCCCCTTGGTCGAGAAATATGGTGATAAAGTCGTCCCGATTCAAGTTGACTTAAGCGATCCACAATCGATTACTGCTGCTGCTCAAACTGCGACGGATGTGCAGGTCGTGGTCAATAACGCGGGAGTCCTCAAAACATCAACGCCGTTAGTAGAGGATGCGATCGCCTCCCTCGAATTCGAGATGTCCGTTAATGTGTATGGCCTCATAAACATGGCGCAGGCATTTGCCCCTGTGCTCAAAGCCAACGGAGGTGGCGTCTTTGCTCAGCTTAATTCTGTCGTTTCGATGAAAGCATTTTCTAATTTCGCCACCTACTCGGCCTCAAAGGCAGCAGCCTATTCCATTACCCAATCATTGCGAGAGCTGTTGAGCGAGCAGGGCACCCTTGTATTGAGCGTTCACCCCGGCCCAATTGCCACAGATATGGGTGATGAAGCAGGACTGACGGCGATCGCCGAACCTCCCACCCTTGTTGCTGAGGGCATCATCAAAGCCCTAGAAAATGGCGACTTCCATGTCTTTCCAGACTCAATGGCAAAGCAAATTGGCGGTGCATACCAAAGCTTTGCAGAAAATGTCGTGGAAGCCAACATCTCGGAAGGCTAAGGCGTCATCATACGATTCGGGGGTATCAAGTCGACACGGAGGCATTCAATAGAACTATCCTCCGTGTCTTCTCTCTTCTCACAACTTGGCAACGTTCACGAAGGAATTATGTTGTTTTGGATGCACGTTCCGTGATGGGAATCTGTTGAATAAATTCCACCCGGTTACCGAACGGGTCACGAAATTCAAACCGATGGCATCCCGGAATCGGAATGCCGTCGATAACCTCCAATCCATAACTCTCGATAATCTGTCGCCATTCTGAGATGTCGATCACCTCGTATGCAAGATGTGCTTTTGTGCGAGTCCGATCGACACCGCTTTCGATTCCCACGTGCACATTGCGATCGCCTACCCGGAGCCAGAATCCTCCGCGAGATTGAAGGCTCTCTGGTTTCTGTACCTCAGGTAATTTCAATAGGTTGCAATAGAACTCTCTTGCTGCCTGTTCTTCGTCAGAAGAGACCGTGATTTGAGCGTGATGCAATCCAACAATCATGGGTAATTCAAACTCCCTATATTTCAAGCACCGCGCGTTGAATAACGACTCCAGCTAAGTCACCCAGTCTACGAGAGCATTCGATGGCAATTGCAGCGCGAAGGAAGGCGAACGCAACTTGCTTCTTGTCGTCAGTGAAGGGTTGAACGCTCATAGGTGACGTACGTGTTCAGACAACACGACACCTAAGTCGTCATTGGATAACATTAATCGACGACGAGGGGGGCGATCGCCGCTTGATATCCAATCATCGTGATGAATGACTTGTATTTTAAACCGGGATTATGGAGCGCGGAGCGCCCCATGATCCCGTCAAATTTTTCCCGACTGACGTTAGATGCCTGATCATAGTGATTTTGTCGATACACCGACACTCATCACACAAACGAACCCTATTCAGGGTGTAGGTTTATTGAGCGCGGATTAAACAGCACTTTGCTGCGTCCTGTGTTGTAGAAGAGGGCATAGCTTTGAGCCAGCAGCCAAAAATAAAGCTTGGGCTGATTGGGTTCGAGCCAGGGCTGAAGGAATTGTGTGAGCGAGGGAACCCATTGGAACAGCCAACCGATCAGCGCGTAAAAGGTAAACGAAAGGTAGCTTTGGGTCCAGCGGAGGAGATCGCGTGCCCCCGCCAGTTGCCAGATCCATAGCAAGAGTGCCGGATTCTTGAAGGCAGCCTGAAGAGCCATTCGATTAAACGTAACCCAGCCCGCGCTGTCTTTAATGAATCGGTCAGCAACCTCGGGTGATTCTGCTTCTAAAATGCCGAAGAAAGTATTCAGCATAGAATTGACCCGTGCGGGAGGCTGGTTGGTTCCAGTGGGCACCATCATGCCTTTTGAAAAAAGCCAGGTAACGGCAATGTTGCTCTGATACGCCCGAATTTGATTCAAATACTGAGCTTGGAGCAAATCATGCTTCAGTGCGGTGTCGAGGAGGTGGGTCAACCGTCCAAGATTTCGCACGAGGGAACCAAAGCCAGTAAACACCAACGGAGATTGCAAAGAAGCGGCATCTCCAATGGTGACGAGTCGATCAAAGGCGATCGCCCTTTCTCCTTCACTTGTGCTGAAGTATCCCGGAATATAGCCAAACGTCGGTTTCCGCCATGTCAGCTTATCCATGTCGCAGCGCCGATACTCCGGCAGGATGTTGAAGAAATCCTCGTACATCTCAAGCAGAGAGCCGGGATTGTCAGGATGAATCTGATGATAGTGGAACAGGTAAATGGTCAGCTCACCATCACGACCGGGAAACAGTTCCCAAATGAGCTGCCGTCCTCGTGAGATATCTCCGTGACTGTTGAGCACATCCCCATAGCGATCATCCCACACCCCTGGAGCAAAGCCCCCAGACACAACCGCACCAACCGTTGGACACACACTATCAAAGGCTCTGCCTTGGTTAATTTGCCATGCAATGGGAGATGCCGTTCCCATTGCGTCAATCAGGAGTCGTCCCTTGGCAATTTTTATCTCATCGGAGGGCAGGTGCTTGGTACAGACCTCGACATGGGTTGAATGAATGTATGCTTTTTCAAATTCGGTTTCATCCCAGATTTCTCCCCCTGCCGCTTTGAGGCGATCGCCACACATCTGCAAGAGTTTTTCTGCATCAATGGCAATATTGAGCACGGTGGGTGTTTTGAGGATGGGAGCTTTGGCCTGGGGTGGATTATTCGCGTCAAAGAATTTGTTGAACCCATCCACGTATTCACAGGCAATCAGGGATTCGAACTCTTCTTCGGTGAACAATCCGAGGTTAATCAGGCTCTGAAACTCACCCCGCGAAATATTCCACTCACGGTTCATGCGCCCAAAGCGGAGCCGTTCGATCAACAACACGCGATAGCCTCGCTGCGCCATCACAGCCGCGTGAATGACTCCTAACGCTCCACCCACGTAGACTAAGTCAAACTCGGAAACTGATTCAGATGACTGGGATAATGATTGCTGTGTAGACGAATTAGAGGTTATCTCTGAGGCTGAAAAGATAACCTGCCGTGGAAGCTGGGGCGATCGCACGCCCTCTCGCCAGCGTTTTTCCCACCAATACACCCGATTCAGGTCATAGACCCCGTTGGGCATCCGCTGAAAATACTTCACTGTTGAAGGATAGTAAGGCTTCAACGCTTCGAAAATTGTTTGGTTCGACAGGTCAATGTCAGGCGGCTCTGGATACTGATTCGGAAACTGCTGACGAAGTTCATCAGTCAATCGCTTCAGTATCTGAGCTTCCTGTGGTGCTGGCTGATGCCCCCAGCGAAATGCTTTTAAATATGTGGTTCGCTGTACTGACCACGTAAAGACTGATAGCTCCGTGGTGTTGGCATCCTGGTCGATCGTCAGCCTGTCTTCGACGGTTGACTGCGATGTCTCGTCTTCCGTGTCGTCAGAGTCGTCTTTGTCGTCAGAGTCGTTGTTCTGATTGGTGTCGATGTCTACGGCAGAGCTGGCGATCGCCAGCTCATCAGACACTGTTGCCACGTCAGAACCTTGTACGAAGCTATCCTCAGGCTTATCCGTAATTGGTGAAACGTGCTTCGTTGATTCAGAAAAGACAATTCGAAACCCATCAGGCGTGATGCACTTTTGCCCACGGTGAACCTCAAACTCGTCGTGTAGCCATTGGCGCACAGTCGCCGTATGAGGAGTTGGAATTTCGATATACAGGATTTCTCGCATTGATTTTTGATGACTCGTTTCGGCAACCACCCATCACGGGCTGAACAGCCTGGAATCATTCCAGAATCGTTCACATGTCCTTCTCAGTTGATGAGACCAAGTTCAGAAGACACGTAAGTCACTATGAATTATCCCATCCAATTGAGTCTTCTAGAAGGATCACCTGTCGAAAATCAATTTATTTAGAGATTGGCAGCGGCGATCGCCAATACAAGCGACCGTTCTCAAGAATCCGCTCACCCAAACAGTCCGATCACCCGTAACGGGTAGCCCATAACAGCTCACCCATTGAACTCAGACAAACAAGCTCATGATTTCACGAGTCCATCTTCGAGATATGTAATGTGATCCGCAATGTCCTTAATCCGGGGATCATGGGTCACCATAAGGACCGTAGCGCCCTCTTCCTTAGCCAGGGAGCGGAGGAGTGAAATGACTGCATAACCACTGCTTGAATCTAACGCCGCCGTTGGCTCGTCCGCCATAATCACAGGAGGATTGCCTGCCAGTGAACGGGCGATCGCCACTCGCTGCTTTTGTCCTCCAGATAAATCTCGGGGATAGCTGTTTCCTTTATGGCCAAGCTCCACCTGTTCTAGGAGTCGGGACACTTCCTTCTGAGCATCCGCTTTCCGATATCCCTTCATGGTCAGGGCAACCTCAATATTTTCAGCCGCTGTTAGTGCTGGAAATAGGTTGAATCCTTGAAAAACAAACCCAATATTTTTCAGTCGAAATGTGGCAAGGCGCGTCCGACTCAGCCGAGTAATATCCGTACCAAGGAGAGTCACCTGTCCAGTGGTAGGAGTCAAAATCCCTGCAATGATGGACAGCAGCGTCGTTTTCCCCGAGCCAGATGGCCCCATCAACAGGTGAACATCACCGGTTCGAATGTCCAGGTTGATATCTTTCAACACCGGATAGTGATGATGCCCCGTTTGAAAGACCATGCTCAGGTTTCTGACGGCGATCGCCCGATCTTCAGTTTTCACTGGATTCAGCACAGGCTTATCACAAACACGTGTTGAATCGGAGCAGGTATGATTTTCTTGAAATGGAGAAACAGTCATTAAAGATTGAGCCTTCCTAGAGACAAAGTCATCTCAGTCAGGAGCGAACATGTCAGAGAAGGCATCGCAGCAATGTGAGCATGCGGCAAAAACAGACTCTGAAAAATCCTTAATCAAGGGTTTCCCTTTTGATTGAAAGGAATCGTGTGTGTGAGTTCAGTCAGAAACACAACATTGGAGTTAAGTCGTGAGCCATCATCAACCGTACCCTTCCAAATCCTGTAATACCCGCTGAGCGGACGGCACAGGGCTTGGAGATTTGGGTTCAATGGCGTCCAGGTACTTATCACGGATGCGTCGAAAACTGTGATTTGCTTATTCCTAAAGATGGTTGAAGGAAGGAACAAAGAGACAGTAGACAACGCAATAAAAACTAGCTGGAATTCAGTGTGATTCTATTCTATTGGTCAATTCTAAACACTTTCGATTAATTCTGCATGACCCTAATGTACTAACCATTACGTCATACCTTAGTAGCCCTTAATACGGACTGATGCTCTAAACTAATGCATCTCGTGCAAGTGCCCCCCATCTCTTGACCTCTACGCCTTAAACACAATGGCCGGATCAACATGGGTGACCTTTTGAATCGCAAACAAAGCAGACCCCACACACATAATGACCGTGACACCAAATAACCCTGTCGCTGTCAATGGCGTAATCAGAATCATAATGCCCTGACTCGCTGACGTCCATGCACCCAAACCTAGGCATAGCATTAAGCTGGGAATATATCCCAACACGGCCATCCACAGCGCCTGTTCAATAATGACGCTGTAAATCATGCGATCGGAAGCCCCCATTGCTTTCAGTGTTCCATATTCGCGAATGTGGTCTGACACTGATGAATACAGGATCTGACCCACAATAACAATACCGACAATCATCCCAACGGCCGCTCCTAACCCAAGGATAAAACCAATACCGGTACGAAGACGCCAATAGTTGCGGGTTCGGGTTGCCATCTCACCTTGAGTCAACACAATGACATCAGGCAGTGCAGTCATTAATCTCTGTTTGAGTTGCTCTAAGTCTTGCCCAGGTTCTGCCTTGATCAGAAGATGCGTTACCGGATCTGCGATGGTTAAGGCTGTGATGTCGGGAAGACTGTCATCGGATTCATCTTTTGTCTCGTAGGTGGTTGTGCAGCTCAGACCATCCCCAGCTCCAACGTCACAAAAGACACTTGATGTTAATCCAGACGTTGCATACAGCTTGGCATTTTCAAGGGACGTAAACAGCATCGTACTCGACACGATCGACTGAGTGCCCTGAGTTAAGCCCGCTAAGTTAGCTGGCGCAGAGTTGACCTCTGCTGTTGAACCAATCCCCTCTAATCTGAGAGACGCAAGATTCGTTTTGTCTGTCATGAAGGCAAAGGGTTCTTTCAGATCATCGAAGCTACCTTCCAGCACAGTTCCGACTCTAAATAGGGTGCCATCAGGGTCAAACCCAACGATTCGCAGCGGTGCAATTTTGCCATCGGGACTGCGCCAGCGACCGCCCGATAATGAAATGGCCTCAGCCCGTCTCACTCCATCCACTTTGCGCGCATCCACCAAACGCTCCAGAGGCATGGATTGAGTCAGCTCAAAGTACACCATCTCTTCGGCAGACACCCAAATGTCGGCTGACGAGTTGTCAATCAACTGGGCTGTGGAACGGGTAAAGCCATGAAAAATGCCGACTTGAATGGTGACCAAGCTAGCGGCAAACATGATTCCAGCTTGAGCGACGAGAAACCGAGGGATGTCTTCGAATAAATTCTTACGAGCAATCGACACCATAGTGCAGGATGTTTAGCGAGATGCAATAAGGTCTTGACTAGCATAGCAAGAGGATCTGAGGGCGATCGCCCAATCTGTATAAACGATACAGTCCTCATGCATCAGATGAATCGGATCACACAACATGCCTGCGTCGGAGTATTGTTCGTCTTCAGTATGCCCGAATGGATTCGACCAACAGCTGAAAGGCTCCGGGCTCAAAGGTTGGATTGAGAGCACCATCATATTCGAACTTGCTCAACATCAGCTGAAATGCACGAAGACTGCTGGGATCAACCTGCTGTCCATCCGTCAACGTTCGAGCACGAAACACCGGAACAAACTCTTGAAATGGAATACGCACGGTCATCCATATATCAGCTGTCGTGTCAAATGAAGACGAGTATCCAACTCCGTCCCATCGTGTTTCGTCTCGCAGGAGAAACTTGTAGCGATTGCCATCCCCACGAACCCGGAGTTCAATCCCGCTGTAGTCCTGCAAATTCAGCGGAGGGTCAAAATTGCGTGTTCGCACTGAAGCAAAGCCACCAGAATTATCTGTTGATACGATGCCGGAAAATAAAGCTCCTTGTTCTATTGTGGTTAGCCCGCTTTGGCTCACACCACCCATCACCACATCGTCTACAGCGCCCCAGATGGTGTCCAACGAGCTATTCGATGAGCGAAAGTCAAAGATGAGGCGAGACGATACCTGGGTCTCGGGTAATTCCATTGGGTCGTTATCCTGAGTGTTATCAGAGTCGGTCGATTGGCCGTAGGCAGCCTGTCCATAGGCGATCGCCCTTTGATCAGCATGGGGATTGGCAGAGCTATCCAAGAGCTGTTGAAACCAGTTAAACCCACTGAACACAGGAATCACGCCGAAATAGGCAAGGGTTCTCAAGAAGCGACAAAGATTCCACTTTCTGGGAGGACTCTGGGTTGATTGATTCATAAGCGTTACTAGGCTACGTGGGTCACATCAGTCGATAGCCATAATTAGACGTATCCTTCCAAACCCTATGCCGCTCGCACAGCAGACGGCATAGGGTTTGGGGTTTTGGTGTTAATTATGTCCAGGTACTTATCTCTCTCCATTCTAAGGAATAGAGAGACGTCACCGTCTCAACGCTGAAAAGCATCAAGACGTGGAACATCACTGAGAAATGGGCCAGACAATGCCAGAGCTGTTTTAGGTTCCAGTTTTCCAGTGGAATTTAAGTGATGATCAAATTGAAATTGCGCAATCGATTGACTAATATCCTTGCCCGGTTCCCACGCGTCAAGATATCCCAACTGGCGGAGATACCTCGATGCCTCGATGCTACTCATAGAGAGTTCGCCGACCTCAAATAGCGGCACATATTGATGCCGCCAAATCTGGGATAACCTCTCTCGACTGAACTCAAAAATTTCGCCCTCCGCCGGATCGGCAATGATGGCTGTGTCTTCACTCAGCCCAAGCAATGCAACCGCATGGGGAAGTTTTTTACCCCCTTCATCAATGAGCCAAACGGCCAAAATTCCAGGTCGGTTGATGTTCTGCATCAGTTCCCAGGTTGGCCGTAGCTCAAGGCCATCCAAGTTCAAGGCCTGGACTGCAACAATAAGTTGTGGCATTGATGTTCCCATGCGACTGGTTCCGGCCAATGCAGCTACGCTTGATTCTGTCGCAGGAATTCCCCACTGATGGAGCACCGTTGCCATCGCAGCAGGCGCACAACTGCTATTGGATGTTTGTCGAAAGACCCCATTGGGTTGCAAATCATTATGCAACTGAGGATGAATCGGAGACAGCAGAAAACTCTCAAATCCACTGAATGTTGCGATTCCGATGAGTCCTAAGAGAGCGACTGTAATCACTTGTGATCGAGCGGTGTGCCAACTAATGGTGATTGACATGCCGCAGATGCCAGCTAATGCCACGTGAATGAGACCCCAGGTAATTTGCATGCCGTGGAAGCGCCATTCCAATGGGAAGATGGTCATCTGAGGAACATTCAGAATGGCGACCATGAAACAAACGTAGCACCCCAGAAAAGCTAACGATAAAGGGTTTCGCCCCTTAAACAGATCGTTTGCAGTTGCTCCCTGCTGCAAGAGCGATCGCCCTAGTCGACCACCCCAAATGAACAAAATGGAACCCAACGCAATCGTTGTTGCTGTGTCTAGTGGCACGTTTTCCTCCCCGAGTTATCGACGATAGCTGTGGCCATATTGATGAGAACCGTTTTGTGTTGGTGGCAAGCACCCCCAC
>JBCCWF010000070.1:0-18460 GCA_039194035.1 Cyanobacteria bacterium P01_E01_bin.6
AGGCGGCGGGCTAAGCCCGCCGCCTCTCTTCTCTGGGATTTTGGGGATTTTATTTTTAAGCAAGACCCCAACTCTATTGGCATAAAGCATTTTCAACGAAAATGACTGGTCGTTTCGTTTCTCATTAAGGAGTGAGTTCACTGACGGGTAAATCTGTAACGGCTTTGGCCTTTGTGAGAACACCATCGGTGAGGTTCGCAATACAGTCTGCAAAATTCAAAATACGAGGATCGTGGGTTGCAATGAGAACGGTACAGCCATGTTCTTTAGCCAGGCGGCGCATCAATTCAACGACAATGTGTCCATTGTGAGAATCGAGTGCTGCTGTGGGTTCATCTGCAATGATGATGGGGGGATTGCCTGCCAGCGATCGCGCGACAGCAACACGTTGTTGTTGACCACCTGATAATTCCTTGGGTAAATGATTGGCGCGATCGCCCAGCCCGACTTCCTCTAGTAAGTCTTTTGCCTGTCGGCGAGCCTCCCGAGCCTGGAATCCCTTCATTAACAGAGCCGCTTTGACGTTTTCGAGTGCCGTGAGCGATCGCAGCAGATTGCTTTCTTGAAACATGACCCCGATGGAGTGGAGCCGAAATCGATCCATGTGTTGGCGGGGCATATTGGTGAGGGTGTGCCCCAATAGGTGAACACGACCAGATGTTGGAGTCAAAACCCCTGCCAAAATCAACAAGAGTGTTGTTTTCCCAGATCCTGATGGGCCGACAATCATCTGTACCTTGCCTGAATGGACACGCAGGTTGACGTCTTTCAAGGCTTGAAAAGGTTGTTCTCCAGTCGTAAAGACCATGTTGACGCCCTGGGCAACAATGGCAAATTCGGGGTCAACCGCTGCAAGCGAGGATGGCCGAGAACGATTGTCTTTAGAATGCGAGCCTCTGAGTGTCGAAATGAACTGAAACATAGGTCACATCTACTAGTACACATCCAGACGGGAGAAATAAATTGGAAGATGCTGCCGTAGGCTTTCCCTCAATACGAACGAATGAAGACGTGATGGGTAACGTGAGGTTGTCTTCACTGGGACATAACGAATGCATGCTCTGATGTTCTCAATTTTCCGAGATTCTTCGGATCATCAAAGCCCTAGAACACGAAACGTAATTTATAGTGAGTGGCTTAATTCCATTATCACGTGAGGTGAGAGAGTCGGAGCAAAAAGGATTGTACCTGTATGAGTTCTTATCGCCTTTTGGGTTTTTAACATCCCTGATTGTTCGTCAGTTGCTTTGATTGTGTTCAAATGTCAGTGTGAAATATGCGTGAATGTACAGAGGAAATTTATATTTTTCGTTTAATCTTGTTTCTCTTTTGATTTGTTTTTCCTGCTCTTAATGGATAATAAAAAATGTCTAGACAAGTAATGTCGGTGATTTGCGCAGTGTCACCCTCATATTGGGAGTTGAATTTCAGTGGAATCAATGGGACATAGTCCGCCATTCATTGCAGAACTACTGACACGCTCCCGTTACCTTCGTGATGTTCCTTCGTTCCTAGAAAGAGTTGGGTTGGGTGCTTCTCCAGCAAATCGTAATTGTAAATGTTGGTTACAATCCCCAAATGATTATTCTTTCAGCTCAAGACCTACAAAAGTACGGTGTGACAACATCGACTTCAACGATCGCCTTTATGGGAAAGGTATTTACCAGGGGTCAAACAATAGCCCAGCGACTTAAAAAAGATGCGATTTCGATTGCGCAGGAAATTCAGAGGAAAGGATTTACTTGTTTGCTCGTTGATTGCGGAGCATACATTACCTTGTGGCATGAGAGTAAAGCCTCTGGCTCAATGCCCTCTCCAATATCTTCTCCTGCGAACAACGTAAATAATTGGTCACAGCTAAATTCACTCATTTCTGATGCTGAAGCAAATGATGCCCCAGCTCCTCAACCTGTTCTGAAGTATCGGGGACGGTTTGTGAAGCCATCTAAGCCAGAATCTGTTGAGCTGACTGAGTTACCTGCTGAGTTAATTCAAACAGACGAGGATCTCCCTTCTATTTCTATGTAAGGAGTAAGGATCGGGGGCAAGATACCCAACGCTCCCAGGTACGTGGTGCAGAGATGTCCAACCCAAAACGCTCGATTGGAGCTGATGTTGGCTCATAACGTAAGCCGGGAAAAATTTAACGGGATTGTGGGGCGTAGAGCGCCCCACAATCCCGGCTTAAAATACAAGCCCTGTTTTTCAGGCTGACGTTAAACCCTCTCGCAAGTAACGGGGACAGTCTATCGCACAAACAGCAAGTCTTACTTGCTGATCTGCCAGAGCAAGAACTGTTGAGTGGGTTCAATCGCAACATTGCCGACGCCATCTTGGGCAAACACATAGTCTTTGTTCTGCCACAGAGGGATGTAAGGGACATCTTCTCCAAGGATATTTTGCAGTTCAACGAAATACTCCTGACGGGTATTGGCATCAGTTTCTGCCCGTTGCTTTTGAATCAACTCATTCGCTGTAGCGTTGTAATAGAAAGCTCGGTTTGCGCCTTCAATACAGCCTTCTTCCGGTGAGCCATTCTTACATTCCATAAAAGGTTGAATGAATGTATCTGCATCATAGAAATCGGGATACCAGTTCAATAAAAAGGTTGGATAGATACCTTTATCCAGGTTCGGCCATGCCGTTGCAGATTCTACATCCTTGACTTCAACATTCACGATATCGGGTAATCCCCTCTCAATTGATGCTTCCAGAGTAGTTGCTACCGAATTTCGCTGCGTGGATGACGAGGGATACCAAATTTCTAACGTCAATGGGTTGGCTTCGTCATATCCAGCAGTTGCTAAGAAGCTCTTTGCCTTTTCATAATCCCCATCACCGTACAGATCTTTGAACACAGGATTATAGATGTCGAAACTGGTTGGAATCAAGCTGTACAGCGGCTCAGCTTGCCCTTGAAATACCCGTTCATTCAACAACGGGCGATCAATCATGGCAGCGATCGCCTTCCGCACATTATCGTCATCGAGAGGGGCGATCGCCTGATTCAGCAACATGTAGTTAATGACCGTCGTCCCCGCTTCAATCACCTGCCATCCGCCCTCGCTCGCTTCCTCTTCTAGACTTGTAATTTGCTCAGGGTCAAGGGTTTGGTATGCGATGTCGAGATCTCCCGTGCGGAAGGAGTTATAGAGATTCGCTGGGCTGGACAACAACTGAATGTCAAATCCGTCATTAGCTGGAGCCTCGCCCCAGTAATCTTCAAAAACATCCAGACGAATTGTTTCAGAGTTCAATTCAGCCAGCTTGTAGGGGCCTGTGCCAATGAACGTATCAGGCTGAAACGAACCTTCCGCGATGTCATATTGATCAGGGGGAATGGGAGTAACGCCCCAAAAGGTGAGCAGAGCGGTGAAGGCCGCAAAGGGAGAATTGAGCGTGATGGTCAGTTCATAGTCCCCAGTGGCTTCAACGGATTCAATTTTCTCAGCGAGCAGAAACGATGGGCGGCCTCCGTTGTCCATAAACCGCTGAATGGAGTAGGCCATCACCTCGGCATTAAACTCGCTGCCGTCATGGAACGTGACGCCTTCTCTCAGGGGAATCGTATAGATGAGTCCGTCATCGCTGATGGAGGGCATCTCAGTGGCAAGCTGAGGCTCTAGGTTTGTTGTTCCAGGCATATAGGTATATAGGCGATCGCCCAGGTTGTAGAGCAAAATGCCAGGGAAGATCTCGTAGGAATCAGCTGGG
This sequence comes from Cyanobacteria bacterium P01_E01_bin.6, assembly GCA_039194035.1. GTDB lineage: Bacteria > Cyanobacteriota > Cyanobacteriia > CAKZMO01 > CAKZMO01 > JBCCWF01. The sequence continues at coordinate 3,715 of JBCCWF010000070.1, forward strand.
TCTAAGGTGCGAACTTGCTGAGTGGTTCCCATTGTCAAGCGCCCACTAACAGACTCAACTCCTGGTTCTTCATCAGAGGATTGAGGGCCAGCACAGCTAATGGCAAGCACACAACATAGGCTAAACAATCCAACCGATTGAAGGAGCGATCGCCATCGTTTTCGAGATAAGCCAAACCAAGCCATAGCGTTATACCTAGGTAATCAACAAAACAGAGCAGTAGAACCGCTGACACGATAGAGCTTTGTGAAGCTCCATGATTGAATCCATCCATACTCTAAAGTACGTTTCGCAGGATTGTATCGTATTGCCTGTCGGGAGGGTGATAACCAAGAGCGAATTTCTGAAAAATCCTCCTCCGTTCTGGGTTGTCCGTGTTGTGTTGTACCGATGTAGTGGACATTGCCGCAGACTTAATGATTTAGAGCGTAGTCCTATATCGATTGTTCACATTGTCGAGAGAAGTATGAAGATATGTGCTCATCACTACATCTTGATAGACAATGAAGAACTGGAGTTAGTGCATAGGCGTTGATTGTTAAGTGTACTAATTCCTTAATAAGGAAAATGCGAAAATAACCTTATAAAGAAAAGTTTTAACCTTTTATTTCCATTTAAAGCTAGACATTTTCTCGAAAAATATTAAAATAAAAAACATGGATCTAAACCCGATAGACTTTAAAGCGCTTCAGCACCTGATGTCTCAAGGCCGTATTACGTGGTCTGATTTGGCTGGGTTGCTGGAGTTGTCAGCACCTGCAACGGCTGACCGTGTTCGTCGATTAGAGGAAAAACAAGTGATTAAGGGCTATGCCGCACTTGTGGATCCCAAATCGGTGGGCTGTAGTTTGACGGCGTTTGTTTTTATTACTCTCGATCGCCCCAAGCATCGTTCAAGTTTTCTCAAGAAGGTCAATGCGCTCCCCGAAATTCAGGAATGTCATCATATTGCTGGTGATGACGATTATGTATTGAAAATTCGATGTGCTGATGCCCCTGAGCTTGAGCAATTGGTTAGCGAAGAGCTGAAGGGCGTGACTGGCGTGTTGCGAACTCGCACAACGATTGTTCTCTCGACGGTTAAAGAAACGCCTGAACTTCCGCTTAAGGAACCCCTGCAGCCGGAAGAATAATTTCTGAGGAATTGAGAAAAAGAGACCAGCTTGCGGAGTTCGGACGTCACGATTTGGGTGGATCAAGGAAAATGTGATTTCTGAATCAAGGAATCGGCATCTTTTTTGCATCAAAGATTGACTTGATAAGTAGGTGGTCACAATGAACGGTCAAAACCCATGAAACCCTGCGCTGGCCGCGCAGCGGTCAGCGCAGGGTTTCATGGGTTTTTTAATTGTGCTGAGGTATTTATAGCCGTAGACACGTTAGTTAGAACATGGACGTTTTTGTGTGGGCGCTCTGCACCAACACAAAAACGCCCTAACCAATACGGCGACAGCTATAACACTAATCATGATTGGAGGAACACCGATGGTTCTGTCCACTGTTTCGAGTGTTTCGAGTATTGATTTTTTTTGGAAAGGACTCGCAATTGGATTTGCGATCGCCGCTCCGGTCGGCCCGATTGGAGTGCTCTGCATTCGGCGCACATTGGCAGATGGCCGAATGGCAGGGTTGTTGTCTGGATTGGGTGCTGCCACCGCAGATGCGATGTATGGAGGTATCGCAGGGTTTGGCCTGACCCTCATCAGCGACTTTTTAGTTGCATACGCTGTTTGGATTCAAGTCTTAGGGGGTGGCTTTCTGTGCTACTTGGGCGTCAAGACATTTTTGGAGACGCCTGCAGACAATGCGGCAACACCAAACTCTCGGCTTGTAGGAGCCTATGGGTCAACCGTGTTACTCACGCTCACCAATCCAGCCACCATTCTGTCTTTTGTTGCTGTTTTTGCAGGGCTGGGGCTCGCCAGTTCGGAGCATAATTATGGAGCCGCTAGTGTTTTGGTTGCTGGCGTGTTTCTCGGTTCCGGGCTGTGGTGGCTGTTGTTGAGCGGCGGTGTCAGCTTCTTTCGGAATCGCTTCACGGTGAGATGGTTGTCATGGGTAAATCGATTATCCGGCGTTGTTTTAGTTGCGTTTGGCGTGATTGCCCTTAGTTCCACTGTCCTAACCAATCGGTGAACCAACCCAAACAATCGTTCCCGGCCTACACGAGGGTTAGGTGCTCAGTCTTTTGGCAGCCTGTTCAAATTCCTGGGTGGCTTGCTGAGTGGCAGGTACCTCAAAAAGGGCAGCGGCGATCGCCGCCGAAAAGGTGAAGGTGTTGAGTCCCTGGGCTGATAAAAATGACAGATCTTCAACCTGGCGAATGCTGGCGGTTAAGATGCGGGTCTCACTGCTAACCCCATCGAGCGATCGCTGCATGGCAACGAGTTCATCTCGTCCATTCCCTCCCTGATCCGTGATGCGTCCGAGATAGGGAGCCACATACTCTGCGCCAATGGCCGCCGCAATGAGTGCCTGATGGCGTGTGTAGGCTGCGGTTACGTTACCCGCACTCCATTCGTAATCAGCTGGCTTGCCGCTTCTGTCCCCGTCTTTGTAATCGGTACTTTCACCACCACACGCTGATCGATGTCGGCGATCGCCCGCCCAGTATTCACCAGGTCATCGACGGTATTCCCCCACGTTTGCATCTGCATTTCTTCGGCTCCCAGTGCAAAGGCTTGATGGGCGAGATGCGTCAACCCCTGAATTGAGCACGGGACAGATGCCCGTTCAAGCAGTAGTGGATTCGAGGTGATGCCATAGAACATCCCTGTCGGCATCCAGGCCTTCCACTGATCGACATCAGCGGTGTCAAGAAATAGCCTCAGCTCTTTCGTTGATGGCGTGGGTAGATTAGCGTTGGTCATCAAATATTAATGTGAGTTCGCGTGAAGATAATTGAGATCTGGTGATGACAGGCACCATTGGATACAAGAAATCATGTTAGATGAATCCGCAGCTAAGAAAATGCTCCAACTCAACCTGTTAAGCTGTGAGCTATTTAATTTCATGGCTGTACCCCGCCTCCGGCAGGGTACAGCCACCAAAACACGCAAAATACATGGCTTGGCAAACGTCTCAAAATTGCAACAAAGGAACCCTGGTTCCTTTGTAAACGTTGCCAAGTCGTGCAAAATTGGTGACTTTTAGCTTATCCAGGGAATCCATATTGAGTGAATCAAAAATATAGCTTTCTTGATAATCAATCGTTTTTTGTAATGATACTAGTCAAGACATCTCATCGTTGTGTGAGGTTTAATTAAAGAGAGATGAATGTTTTGAAAACTGATGCTGAAAGGTCTTGTGCATTTGTGGAGTAGATGTACATTCGCACATTCATCCAACATACATATAAGGTTTCAGGGGTTGCACGTGATTGCATATTCAAACAGGGTGTATCTCAATTGATGTCTTTGGTACCTAATGCTTGTCGATACGTGGCTAAATGTCGATACGTGACTAAATATTGAATCAATGACCTGAATGAAGGATTGCAATACCGCAGAATCAAGGCCCCAACGTAGGCGTGGGGGTTGGGCATCATGATTGAGCTGTTGACTCTTGCTCAATAGACGGGGACGAAGCATATCTGAGCTTTTGGTTGTATCGATGTTAGATAGGGAGATGAGGAGCTGAATGGCTCAAGAAGATGACGAGAACCTAAAGCTATTAGTCGTTGACGATGAGACAGATAATTTAGATCTGCTCTACCGAACGTTTCGGCATGAATTCAAGGTATATCGCGCAGATAGTGCATTTGGAGCTCTTCAACTACTTGAGCAAGAAGGAGAGATGGCCATCATTATCTCCGACCAGCGTATGCCAAGAATGAAGGGAACTGAGCTGCTTAGCCGAACTGCCGAACATTTTCCTGACACGATCCGAATTGTCTTGACTGGCTATACAGATGTTGAAGACTTAGTTGATGCCATCAATACGGGCAAAGTCTTCAAGTACATTACAAAACCCTGGAACTCAACTGACCTCCGTAATGTTATCCAGCAAGCGGCTGAAACCTATCGCGCCATCAAGCGACGAACAGGTGAACTCAACCGGGCACTGCGCCGGGAATCTGTGTTTAATGCCATGATCACAGCAATCCGCGAGTCCCTTGACTATCGCCAAATTTTAGAAACGACTGTCGAAACACTAGGTCAAACATTCCATGTGGATGCCTGTGTTCTTGTGCCGCTTAAAACTCGACAATCTGACGTTGAACGTTATACGACGACATCGGAGCAATTCATTTATAGGCCGGATCCGGCTTTGGTTGCAGCCACAACAAACCCAGCTCATTCGCTGCAGTCGTGGACTGAATTGGAACAATGGTTTTGTTCAGAATCTTTATTATCAGCATTAGATCATCGCCATGCTCAAGTGCAAGTTATCAATACAAGCATCCAACGTTATGCTCGGTTGATGGTGCCTCTGATTTATCAACAAGAAGCGTTAGCGATTCTTGCTCTCTATAAAGCAGGAAGTGCCAATGTTTGGACCGCAGAAGATCAACAGTTAACGAACGACGTTGCAGAACAGGCTTCTCTTGCAATCTCTCAATCAAACTTATATCAACGGACTCAAGAACAAACACAAAAAATGTTGGCTGAGCTGTCTGTTGCTCGACAGATTCAGACGAATCTGTTGCGGCAGAGTTTGCCAGAGGAAGATTCCGTCAATATTCAAGCCCTTTGTTATCCTGCACGAGAGGTGGGTGGAGATTTCTTTGAAGTGTATGCTCATCCCAATGGGGATATTTGGTTAGCAGTTGGAGATGTATCGGGGAAAGGAGTGCCGGCTGCACTGTTTATGTCCAGCACGATTTCTGTGATGCGTCGGGAAATCGCTCAGGAGTTATCTCCTGAACCGAATGTTCTGTTGTCGAATCTCAATGCCAGCTTGCTCGACGGACTCGTTAGCAGCAATTGCTTTATTACGTTGGCGATCGCCCGGTACACGCCATCGACAAGAAAGCTGGTCTATGCCAATGCAGGACATATTTTTCCGGTACTGTGGTCAACCCGTCAACAAGGCACGAGTTCTCCACAAGAAATGGGACTGCATACAGCGATTGAGCCAAAATATTTGCACGTCAGGGGAGTTCCTCTGGGTATTGTGAACAACTGGCATGCTGAGGCTGAATCCTTGACATTACAATCGGGTGACATTTTTCTGCTGGCTAGTGATGGGTTAACTGAAGCACGAATATCACCTGAATTGCTCAGAACATTTGTCGACACAGAGCCAGTGGAATTAGTGCATCATGGCTCTGAATCCTCTGTACAGAGCGATCGCTCTTCTGATGTTCAGCAGGCTTATCAGATGCTACGTCAGGAAGGGCTTTGGGAACTCTTACGTCCACATACGAGTGCTCCAAACTTGGATGAGGTTGTTCAGAAAATTCAGGCTCACAGCTTGAGTCAAGAGGATGACCAGACTATTCTTTCAATGGAGGTTTTGTAACGATGCGAACAGAACTCCATGTGCCTAGTGATCTGAAATTTCTAGCTATCGTTGAGAATTGGCTCCTGGGTAGTTTACAAGCTGAGCTTGGTGAGTCGCTGGACTGGGCAAAACATTCCAATCGTCTGCGACTTGTTCTTGTTGAGGCATATTCAAATGTGGTTCGACATGCCCATAGAGATCAACCGAATCTTCCTGTCCTGATGCGGCTAGAGCTGAGAGATCGAGATATTCAGCTCGAAATTTGGGACTATGGGCGAGGTTACGATCTATCAACGTACCTTCCACCCGATCCTGAAGAATTACAAGAGCATGGGTACGGTTGGTTGATTCTGAATCGCTTAATGGATAAGGTTGAGTATCGACTTCAAATTAATGGTCGAAACTGTTTGAAACTAGAGGCGACCTTTCCCGACCAAGACTTTCAGGATATTAATCTTGGATATTCTCCCAGCCTTGATTCTTCTGTTTTCTCGACCCACAGCGATAAGACGAAAGAAAAGATAGACAGTACTGATCAATTTGAACGTGACGATCAGACGTCTCCAGATGTCAATTCTCAATCAAGTAGACACAATAGTCCTCATCGTCAAAAGAATCCTGACTCATAGTCCAGGCATATTGAAGAGTTCAGGCATATTCTAAGAGTCAGAAAGAGTCAGAGGTCGATTACCGATAAGAAATCAGGGTACATTCGATCAACTGGTTATAGAACCCGGTCAGATATACGTAGGTGGAACAGTTCTTTATACATCTCATGTAAAGAGGCGATCGCCCGGATTAAATTTTGATTGAATGTATTTGGTCTGTAAAGAAACAGATCATAGTCAGCATCCTGGTTTCAGCAGAGATGGACATGATTTTTACGCAGAGCTTGCCAGAAACTTTACATCAGGGTGCGTATATTCACTGCTTCTTTACAGCTTCTGTAAGGAGCTACAGCTCATAATGAAGGCGAGTGTTGCACAGCTCGTCTCTCAAGGAACCCGGTTTTTTATAAACCGGGTTTTTCTTTTTTAAAGAGCGTTTACGCACATCACTTGCACGAGGTGGCAAATTTCTCAGATGCACTACGAAGAAATAAGTGATTGAGGCGCGCTCAGCGCACCTCAATCACTGATTTCTTCGTAAACTTTTCCAAGTCGTGTGACTTGGAAAAGGACTCAGGAGGTTCTAAGGGGACAATCAGTCCCTTCTCAGTTCCTTGCCGCACGATGAAAGTAAGCAGAGAGCCTATACGCCAATTGATTACTTCCCTTCTCTACTTGGGGTGATTGATTGATTTCCTGCTTACTTACACGAACGCTTCAAGGAGTTGAATGATGAAACACTTCATACCCATAACGATGACACTACTTGCAGTAGCCGCTATTGCAACCCCAACGCTCGCTTTAGGAGAACGCCACGCTGAGGAGTTTTACGAAGGTCTGGGAAACAAGCTCTCTGATCGTCATGGACAAGAGTTCTATGAAGGTCTGGGAAACAAACTCTCTGACCGTCATGGACAAGAGTTCTATGAAGGTATGGGGAACAAGCTCTCTGACCGTCATGGACAAGAGTTCTATGAAGGTATGGGGAACAAGGGTGTACATAGTGATCCTGACTATGTTGGGACTCAATTTGAAGGATGATGGGACTGTTTATGCCTACGGCTATCTCCCGTGTTCTGGGCTGATTAACACAGCAGACATATATGACCATCTTCGTTAACGGTTAAGTCTGAGATATCTTCAGCTTATTTTGGATACAGGACAAGCTAGTGCTCTCTCTGTTGAGTGGCTAGCTTGTTCTCAATGACTCGTCATCAGAACATATTTAGGTTTCTTTCCGATAGCCAAACTCAGCTAAATGGGTTCGTGACTGTCTCCATTGAGACTGAACCCGGACAAATAGTTCTAGATGCACCTTACCCATCACAAGTTTCTGAATCTGTTGGCGAGCTTCACTGCCAATAGTTTTTAACATTTGCCCACCCTTTCCAATGACGATGCCTTTTTGAGAGGAGCGCTCTACATTAATCGTGGCTAAAACACGTGTCAGCTTAGCCTCTTCTTCTACCTTGTCAATGGCGATTGCCACAGCGTGCGGCACTTCTTGACGGGTATGCAGCAGCACCTGTTCTCGAATCAGTTCTGCCATGATGAATCGTTCTGGTTGGTCAGTAATCAGGTCTGGAGGGTAATAGTATGGGCCAAGATCGAGTTTTGCTACTAATTCCTGTTGAAGGTTATCCAGTCCTTGCTCGGTTAAAGCAGAAAAGCGTACGATACTCCATCCCTTTTCTTGAGCAAGTTGGGCATAAGCCTCTTCTACTACGGGTGAATCGTTAGTTTGCTGATCAACTTTGTTTAAGCCTAAAACAACTGGAGGGGCATCATGCTTCAGTAATTCGGCAATGAAGCGATCGCCCTTACCCATCGGAACGGAGCCGTCAACAACAAGCAAAACAACATCTACAGCTTGAATCGCAAATTTTGCATTGTGAACAAGAACAGATCCAAGTTCATGATGTGGCTTATGAATTCCAGGGGTATCGACAAAAATGATCTGCGCATCCGATGTACTCAAAATTCCCTGGAGTCGGTTGCGTGTTGTTTGAGCCACTGGAGATGTGATAGCAATTTTTTGGCCGACCAGAGCGTTCATCAAGGTTGATTTACCGACATTTGGGCGGCCAATAATTGCAACAAAACCAGATCGAAAGCCATCTGGAGCTTGAGGAATCAACGCAAATTCAGAACCGAGTTGTGAGTTAGAAGCAGCGTCAGATTCCATTTAATTATTTGTTATTTAATTCTGATTTTGACGTTCGTGATAGAGCGCAACAATATGCTGAATAACGTCGACGACTGAAAGAGTATCGGTATTGACGACGATAGAATCAGGAGCTTGACAGAGAGGTGCGATCGCCCGAGTGCTGTCTTTCAAGTCTCGCTCGTAAATGGCCTGCTCAATGTGCTCAAGATCCATATCAGTGCCCTGATTGATCAAGTCTTTGTGCCGCCGCCGCGCGCGTTCTTGAACCGATGCAGTTAGGAAAATTTTCAGCTCTGCATTTGGAAAGACGTGAGTTCCAATATCTCGACCATCCATGACAATGCCGCCTTCTTTTCCATATCGGCGCTGTTGCTTTACTAATGCCTCGCGCACCGATGGCTGGGCTGCGATCGCCGACACGTTCGCTGTTACTTCGGTTGTCCGAATAACATCAGACACCTCATTCTGATTCACCCACACTCGACAAGATGTTGCTTGATAATCATCAGATGAAAGGCGGATATCGCATTGATTCAGCAGTTCTGCGACGCCAGCTTCATCGTCAATGGGAATACCAGAATCAAGGACAAACCACGTTACTGCACGATACATGGCTCCCGTATCTAGATAGAGCAAACCAAGCTGCTGAGCAATTTGGCGGGCAACTGTTGATTTTCCTGCACCTGCTGGCCCATCAATCGCGATAATAGGTTGGCGATTCCGTAAAACAATATTGTCAATTAAGCGCGTATTTCCCACGTGAGCTGCAATTGCAAGCAACCCCGCATCTTCAATGTAATCGATGGGTGTCATGGTCTCAGGGTGAACAAGGTCGATATATTCTACACGTATTTTAGGAGCATTTGCTAAAGTCGCGCCAACCTTGTCTATCAGGGAAGGGCGATCGCGAAATCCTTCCTGAAAAGAACGTTCTGCTTGTTTTAGTCCGCGATATAGCAATGCTGCTTCTTGCCGTTGATCAGGCGAAAGATACTGGTTGCGAGAACTCATTGCTAACCCACTAGGTTCTCGAACAATCGGACACGAGACAACGTTTACGTCAACATTTAAATGGTCGATTACCTTTCTTAAAATTGCTAATTGTTGAGCATCTTTTTCCCCAAAGTAAACGAGATCAGGTTGTACGATATTGAGCAATTTAATGACGACAGTTGCAACCCCTTCAAAATGTCCTGGGCGTCCCTTCCCACAGAGATGTTCTGACATCTTCTGTGGAGGGATGATATGAGTCATTTGTTCGGGAGACAAATCCGATGCTTCTCCATACAGCTCCTGGACACATGGGGCAAAGACAACATCTACCCCAGCGTCAGAGCATTGAGCCTGATCTTGCTCTAATGGACGAGGGTATCGAGCTAAATCCTCATGTGGAGCAAACTGAAGCGGATTAACAAAGATGCTAACAACTACAATATCAGTGTCCTGACGCGCTCGACGAATCAAGCTTAAATGCCCATCATGAAGAGCGCCCATTGTCGGAACTAGGCTAATGGTGGCGGCACAGAGGTTTGATGAACCAATTTCAGTAGCTTGAGGCAAATGACGAGCCTGTTCTACCTCTAAATAGCGACGTATTCCTACAACGGTGGTAAACAAGCGCACCTGATCTTTCCTATCTGTTCACACAATCCGTCTAGTAGTGTACATGGCTGAATCTCATCAGGATAATATTCAACTCTAGGTTTTTCAGGTACCTTAACGCAACCTTCTATTTAGAGAATGCGTTAAGGGATTTTCAATCAAATAACCTATTGGCGTCAGGAATGATTGCGGCAGGGGCGTTATTGTAGCCACGCCCTTTAGGCTATATGGCCTTCGCCTTACGATTGGTGTGCTTATTAGTCTGCAACTCCCAAATAGTTTGTGGCAGTTACATCAACCGACGTGGCGTGTGTTTGTCGTGTAGCCTGCGGCTTTAGCCGCTAGAGTAATCGAAATGATGATTTTTAAAAATATCTTCTTACGGCTGTGATCTAAATACTCAGCTATAAAAATGATTGAGCACATGCTACGTTTGCCGTCCCAAAGCAAGAGACAAAAACACTCGGCCTAACTCGGCCTAAGGATAATAATGTGTAACGTGCTCAACCGTTTGGATCGTTGGTTACGATAACAACCGTAATATTATCTCGTCCACCTTTTTCCTTGGCTGCATTGACCAGAGAATCAGCAACCTTATCACAGGCTCGGATAGTTTTAAGGTGCGAAGCAATCAAATGATCAGACAGTTCCTCCGTGAGACCATCACTACAGAGTAAAAGGCGATCGTTATCTTGGTAATCAAAGGTGGTCACATCAATCTTCTTTAGGTCTTCTCGCCCTAAACATTTCGACAAAATATGTCTCCATGGGTGAACCCGAGCCTGAGTAGCTGTCAAATCCCCTGATTTCATCGCTCTCGCAACCCAGGTATGGTCTTCTGTAATTTGATCCAACTTGGCGCCTCGCAAGCGATACAGACGAGAATCCCCAATATGAGCACACCACGGCTGCTCGTCTCTGAACATTGCTACTACGATGGTGGTTCCCATATCACTTCTTTCTGGATGAGAAACCTGATCTTGTAGAATTGCGTGGTTCGCTTTCAAAATACTTTCTTGCAAAAGTCTTGGAGATGCCTCATCAGATGTCCATGTATCGTCGAGGTAGGTTTGAATAACCTCAGTCGCAATGCGACTGGCTTCTTGTCCACCTGCATGGCCGCCCATTCCATCTGCCACAATAAAAAATCGACCGTCGGGGTCAATGAAATAGGAATCTTGATTTGTGGTTCGAACAAGTCCCGGATCCGTGAGACCTGTAAAGAGACGTTTCATAAGCTACCAGGACGGTGATTCCATCAGTCTAGGGCTGTGCAGCACTTATCATATGGACGTGAACGACAGAGGTTTTAACGACTACAGCAAAGTTAACAGGCTTTTCTAACTTCAAAACATTCGATCATAGCGACCCAATTTCATGAGTAAACGAATGAGAGCGATGCCAGCTACGATAGCCGCTAATGCTGCTAGTATAGCTAGCCACACATATTCATTTACAAGCAAAATTGTTGCTGAGAGTGTGAATGCAACAATTAGCAACGTATAGTTCGTGCCCATGTTAACACCACTTAGCTGACGCAATGCTTTATCGGTCTCTGTCGCTCTTACGCGGAGCCGAAGGTCGCCTCGATCGAGTTTTTCTAGCGTATCTTCAAGTCGTCGAGGTAAGCCCAATGCTGACGTACTGACCTGAGTTGCTTGCCGACTCAGCTCTTCCAATATTGTGCTCGATGCGCTAGGTTGCGATGGGTTCCCGTTACTCATAATCTCCATTGCATAGGGTTTAGCTACTTCCATAAAGTTGAAGTCGGGGTCAAGCCCTTTTCCAACCCCTTCAAGAGTGGAGAAGGCTCGCATAACGAATGTAAAGGTTGCTGGAAAACGGAACGGTTGATCGTACGCAATTTCATATAAATCGTCACTAATATCACTCACAGATTGCGTCTCAAACGGCTGATCCATGAAGTTATCTAGCATATATTGAACGGAGCGACGTACAGGCCCCATATCTTCAACTGGAGACAGTGCTCCAAGCTGGACTAAAGAATTAACAACTCGCTCAGCGTCCTTTTGAGCAATCCCAAAAAAAGTTTCCATCAGACGAGATCGGGTAATCTGCTGAACTGTACCCATCATGCCGAAGTCATAAAAAATGAGTGCTCCGTCAGATCCAACGGCAATATTTCCTGGATGAGGATCCGCATGAAAGAATCCATCATTCAAAAGTTGTTGAAGGTATGCCTGGGCTCCAAGCTTTGCGAGTTCTTTTCGCTCTAGGCCCGCTGCTTCAATTGCGTCATAGTGGCTGATCTTAATACCAGGTAGATATTCAAGAGTGAGTACCCTCGGAGATGTGTAGCGCCAATAAACACGAGGCACTCTAGTCCACGTGGCATCTCGAAAATTACGTCGAAACGTATCCGCATTTCGACCTTCATTGAGATAATCGATTTCTTCCCAAAGGATGCGGCAACACTCGTCATAGATGCCTAGCCAATCCCGTCCACGCCCCCAACTCGGATGGCGTTGAAAATAGTGGGCAATACCCTTCAATATCTCAAGGTCAATTTCAAATAATCGTTTTAATCCTGGGCGTTGAATTTTTACAACAACCTCTTCTCCTGAATGAAGCTTAGCCCTGTGAACTTGACCTAAACTTGCAGCAGCAATTGGAATCGGATCAAAGCTCTGGTACAAATCAGGAACCGATTTACCAATATCGCGCTCAATAATTTGTTCAACCTGTTCATAACTAAATGCAGGAACCCTATCTTGAAGCTTGGAGAGTTCGTCAACAAATTCGGAAGCAAATAAGTCTGCTCGTGTCGAAAAAAGCTGTCCAACTTTGATAAAGGTTGGACCCAGGTCAAGCAATGTTTCTCGAATCCAAATCGCCAATGAGAGACGACGCTGTGCTTTTGCACTGTCTGTCATTCCGCCTGCATAGCTCCAGGGTTTCTTATAGAGCCACTGGGCACTTAGCAATCGAAGAACAAACGACCAAATATGGATATATCTCTGAGTTTTTGAATATCGCTCTTTACTCCACCGATAAGTCTTTCCAGAAGCGTAAAGCTTAGGGTGTGGATTAGGATTTGTTGATATTGCCTCTTCTGTCAACAAGTTTTGGTTCGCTTTCATCTCTGCCTCAATAGCAAGATGAGCCGCAGTCTGCTGATGCGGATTATCACTTAATGTATTACCTAAAGATTGTTCAGAAGAAACGGACACCTGTTTTATCTCGTACAAATTTAATTAGTCAAATACATTGAGTGACGCATGAGAATGAGTGATGCATAAGAATGCTCTACTCTCTTATTGAAGTTCTCTTTGTCATGAAAGATCAGTATCTCTATGCTGTAAAACCGTCTGCTAATTCAAGCAACCGCCCTTTAGATCTGTCTACTTCGGTAACGCTGGAGTTCATTTCTCAACTGAGCAATTTCAGCACGAAGGTCATCAATCAATGCTTGTACATCTTCGGAAGATGGCTCAGCTACAGTATCTGAGCTTTCTGAAGCAGAAGAGTTTTGTGTGACGCGCTGCTCTTCGCGAGCGGCTCGTTCAGCAACAATTGTCGAAAATGAGCGTAGACGCTCTCGCTGCTCAGCATCAAACTTGCCGAACTCGCTCAGTGCGGAAGTTACAGCAGCTTCGACCTGCTCATTGACAGCTTCAGCTATTGCTCGGCCTACGAAAAAAGCACGAATTAACGGATCACTCATATAGACACTTCTTAATTAAAAGATACAGTCGTAAGGATTATAGCGTGCATACCTGCATCATGCCCGATTCTGCCAATACATGCTTCACTTATTCATAAGAAGGGCACGATAAAGAAGCCGTGTTGCATCACCCTTGTGTAGAAGGTGCGACTTTATCGTTCATCCTTCTGCCGGAGGCTTGAAGAGCTTTATCTTGAAAGGCTTTACACGTTGGCGTGAATTGTTCTGGCTGATTCAGTGATGGCGACAATCGGAACTATGCTCCTTATCCTTCGTTTCTAGGGTGCCCATGATAGTGATTCAATCGATGCTCCATTGGCTCGAAACCCGTTGGGTTGTTCCAGCTTATGCCGGTTGGGTTTTAGGCAGCTTAGTGCTGTTCTTTTTTGGTGCTGCTACGAACACGATGGCTGGATGGCTTTATGTCATGAGTGGGACAATGCTTGCACTGTTGGCGATCGCCGCATCACTGCCACCTCGCATATTGCGATCGCTCATTGTTGTTCGCCAACCCATATCTCCAGTTATGGCGGGTGACCCGATGACGATTCGTGTAACGGTGCAAAATTCGAGTACTCAATCCAGAGAATTATTGCAACTTCGGGATCCATTGCCGAAATCCTTAGAGTACCTGGCGAGCACAGTCATCGAACATCTCAAGCCTCATGGGTCTTTTGAGTGGGTTTATCAAATTCCTGGTTCTCTCCGAGGGGTTCATCAGTGGCACACTCTTCAGTTCCGTACGGCTGCTCCATTGGGATTGTTTTGGTGTCAACGAGAGAGTCATGCGCCAGCGAAGGCAATTGTTTACCCAACGATCTTGCCTCTCGACAGATGCCCTCTTTTAGACCAATTAGGTCAAGATACTCATGCACAATGCCTGAGTCATCAACATGCACAGCAAGCAAATGATGGCCTGACGCGGGCTCTTCGTCCCTATCGTTGGGGGGACCCAACTCGGCTGATTCACTGGCGTACGAGTGCGCGATATGGAGAACTACGGGTGCGTGAGCTAGAAGTCCTCACCAGTAGCCCATCTGTTGTGATCGCAATAGATACAGCCATTGATTGGGAGCCGGAATCCTTTGAGCAAGCGGCGATCGCCGCTTGCTCCCTGTATGACTATGCATGTCGTCAACAGATGAATGTCAGCATCTGGACAGCAGAATATGGAATGGTTCATAGGCGCCATGCTATTTACGAAGTTTTAGCCGCAATGACACTCCATCAAGGGTCTCC
>JBCCWF010000071.1:0-18229 GCA_039194035.1 Cyanobacteria bacterium P01_E01_bin.6
ACCTGGGGAGTGCCCCTCCGGGGCGCTCCCCAGGTTTTTGAGTTTTTAGTTTAATAACGCCAAGCTACGTAGGTAAGCACAATTAATTATAAAACTCCTAAACTCTGCGCAGTCTGCTGCGCGAGCAGCGCAGGATTTAGAAACTGGTCTTTAATTATGCCGAGGGGCTTAGTCCTTAATTCTAGGAATACTGGACTTTACGTCCAGCGATAATACTTCCTGACACTGCAATAGATAGAACTCCTCAATAAATGGGGTACTTAGCAAACCCTACTCTACTTTTGAACGCACATTCAAAATGGATCACTACATAAAACAATGCCAGGAGAGTTTGTGAAAACGGTCAATCACGTAGAGACTCCAGCCCCAGCCGACGTACTCGCAAACGCAACACCATTAACGGTTGCTGCCCCTGCTGCTGCCCCTGTTGCTGCTGCCGCCGCCGTGCCGCCTGCCACAAAACCATATGGAGTACGAATAATGAACAAACTCACATCGGCATCTTTGGCAGCGCTTTTAGAAGCAGATACTGATGCGACAGGCCTTGAGCGTCTACGCTTCCGTTTGCCACCCAAAATACCGCCACTACAGACCTGAATAGTGTCATCAAAATCGAGATCTTTAATTAGCATTGAGATTTCCTCCGTCCTAGCTGTTTCTTTGACAGAAAACGGCTGATTTTACAAGAATAAGTAATTCTGGGAATTCATCCATTTCTGTGATAAATTCCCAGAAACATGTAGTTTAGAGAGCTTAGCTCAGACAGAACTATTTCTTGAATAGAATTGAGCGAACTTCCTCTCTTATTGAGCTACCTTATTCTTTAACCTGCGGAAGCAGCAACGCTGTGGGAACTAGACGAAGAAAATACGCCAGCTACAGCCTGAGCATTGGTATAGGTAGCGGAGAACGAGTATTTACCAATCGCAAGTGCATCAGCTCCAGCTTTTGCTAACGCTTTACCATACGTCTTGCGACCTTTCTTACCTTTCTTCCGTCTACCGCCAAGAACTTGGGTTTCATCAGAAACGGACTCGATGTAATTTAGATCAGAAATAATCATTGCTTTTTTCCTCTTCGGATAGTTTCAAGTATTTAAGCTCTTTCTGAGCTGTTGAATTAATAATAGAGTTTTCAGTCGTATTAGACTTGCCAATTTGGCAGATCTTTTAGGAAAAAATGAATTTATTTCATTGATTATTTTGAATAAAATAAATTCATTTTCTGGAAATTTTATTCATAATATATATCAAAGTTATTCTGCCAATTTGGCATTGAAATTGAAACATATAAATGCTCTTTCAATTTAAATTTCCAGGTTTTAGGACTCTTTCAAAAGAATAAATTGACTGTCAACTTAAAGTGGGAAATTATTCCCAAGGCAGAATATAGGAGACAGAAGTCAGAATCTATCTCTTGCCCTATTTCTGGCTTCTAAACTCTTGTTATGCCCGAGTTTCTCGGCTTAAATTACACACCAATAAATTAATCAAAATAGCTTTATAAATCATGCTCTAAGAATAAGGTAGCCCCCAGATCTATCCAGCTTTGAGACTAAAAAAAGCTCCGGAATAAGCCCCAGAGCTGAGTGATGGTTAGCTGAGTGATGGTTAGATTAGCTGTTAGTTTTCAACCGAGAATATGGTATCACCGAGACGCTAAGTTTTTATGCGCTAAAGACTTAGCGACAACGATAGAGAAGCTTCAAATCCCAGGCTGAAAAGGTTGATTGTAGAGGGCGATCGCCCCCTTTCACAGTTGAATTGACACACTCAAGAGATTCAATATAGCCCAAGTCTTTGATTCTATTAGGATGTTGCCTTTGTTGCTTGTGTTTCAGATCCGTTAGATTTTCCGGCAGTTTAGATTGGCGCCTTCTTTGAAAATCTTTCATCAAGCGATTGTATGTACGATAAGGAATATAGTGTAGTGGATTATAGCCTGCAAATTTAAGAATCAAAAGGCATGCCCACGAATATTTACCATCTAAAATTGCTTCGACAACTTGAGTGAACTGTTCCTCTGTCATCGTTCGATCTTTTCGATCTTGTTTAAGGCTTGAATGTGTAGTCATAGCGACAAAATCTCCTAGGCTAATCCTTTACTATGAGTAGTATGAAATTGTTTGCAAACCATAGGCGATGAAGATCTCTAATCAACTATTTTTATTCGATTCAAAAATAGAATAGATTTTCCATTTCTCAAGAAATTATTCTGCATGTTCAGGCTTTAAGGGAGTAATCTATCTGTTTGGAGAAGACTCACCTTTGGCGGAATGAACTAAGTTTGATTGTCAATCGATGTAGGTAGTTTAGGCTTGCAATGAATCAATGTGTGGCTGATCAGCCTAAAGGCTGATGCCTCCCTTTTGCAGTTTTCTAAACGGTTCAAAGAAAATATCTAATATGCGACGTTGTCGAGTCACAATTTCAGCTTTAGCAGTCTGTCCCGCACGTAGCTTAACGATTTGACCCTCATGTTCAACATGGTTTCGCTCCAATTGGATTTCAACGTGATAAGTTGTGCCTAACGTTTCATCAAGGTCAGAGTCGGGCGCAAGCGTAATAATCTTGCCGGGGATAACACCATAATCTTGATATGGAAACGCATCAAACTTCAGCTTCACTGGCATTCCAGGATTTACCAAACCTGCTTCTGAGCTTGGTAAATTAGCCGACAATACAAGTGGTGTATTATCTGGAGCTATCTCTACAATGGTTGTGCCGGATTGCACAACTTCCCCAATATTCTGAATCGTCAGATCTGAAATAATGCCATCAACTGGTGCATGCAGATGCATTTGCTCTGCCTCAGTTCGGGCTTTCGTCAGATTGATTTCGGTATCCTTAATCTTTGCCTGTAGCTCTGACGCATCAATTTCAAGACGCTGCAATTTTTGCTGCATCTCTAGAACTTGACGTTCAGCTTCTGCCTGGTGTTGTTCTAAGGTGGCATGAAGCTGACTAATTTCGGCATTGGTTCGCTCCAACGTCCCTTCTTGTTGCGTAATTGCTTGCTGGCGATCGCGTAAGGATTGTTCAACATCGAATAACGATTCTTCAGCCAAGGCTCCTGCTTCAACCAGAGGATTTAATCGATCAAGACGCCTTTCATAGGCATGATGCTCTTCATGAAGCTGACCCAACATCGTCTCACTCGTCAGTGCATTAATGTGAGACTGCTCAATTTCCAATGTCTGAGCCTGTAAATTGGCTTGGGCAATCGCACGAAGCGTATTTAACTCTGCATGGTTACGGTCAATCAATCCTTGAATCTGGCTAAGTTCTAGTTGATAGGTTGTGTGTTGTTGAGTCAGTCGATCGATTTCATGCTCAGCCATTTGGCGATCGAGTTCTGCGATTACTTGCCCTACTTTAATAGATTCTCCTTCCTCAACAAAAATATGTGCAACTTCTCCACCCACAACAGCCTGGACTTTATAGACGTCTCCTTGCGGAATAAGCCGACCTTGGGCATGGCTCACATCTTCCACCTTACCCAACCACGCCCATGTAATTGAAAGCCCAAAAAAGAACAGTCCAGCAATAATCAAACGCTTGGTCAAAGAGGCCGGAGGCTGTTCTAGAACAGCTTGAACAGGCTCACTCCAGGGTACTAGTGCATGGGTACGATTATATTTAGTGATGTGGTAGTCCGTTGGCTTAGCGGGTACGATACTCGATTGATGGTTCGCCGACTGTTTATCTGGAGCCATGGTCGTCGCATGATTTTGCTGAAGAGACAGCGAAACCCGGGGGGGCGTGGTCTGCTGGGACATAATATCCTTCTCTGCGATGTGGTCACTAAATTAATTTCAAGTCAGTACAGTATTCAAACAATGTCCATCAGATACACGTAAACTTGAAAATCAGGAATAATTCACTTAGAGGAATGTTTTGTCAAAGTTTGGATCAGCTACGTGCTAGATTTCCCATATTCAAACGTTCTGGAAGCGGAAAGACAATCTATGACGAAAAACAGGAAGCAATTATCGGTTTAGAAGGTTGGAAACAACATGAATCTTGGTTAGGTACTGATCTAAGTACTTGCACGTACGCATCCTAGATTCAAATTAGTTGAAAGCTCTGCCAATATGGCAGGATTCCCTTTTGATGACATATCTCGTTACTTTCTTGAAATATTTTTTCTCAAAATGTTTTTTAAGTTTAGATTTCGAGGTCATGATCGAGGCGGTTGCCATAACAGCTATAGATTAAGTTGCTGTTGTGCCAGCGTTGCATAAATGCCTTGCTGTTCAATTAATTCACGGTGTGTTCCCTGTTCAGCAAGAACTCCCTGATCAAGCACCAAGATGCTGTCGGCGTTACGAACAGTTGATAATCGATGGGCAATGATGAATGTCGTGCGATCGCGACTAATATCTTCTAGATTGCTCTGAAACCTCTGTTCCGATTCTGTATCTAGGGCACTGGTTGCTTCATCCAAAATCAGAATGGGGGGATTTCCTAACAAGGCACGGGCGATCGCAATGCGCTGGCGTTGTCCTCCAGAGAGGTTTGAGCCACGCTCTCCAACCTTCGTGTTATAGCCCAACGGTAGCGATTGAATAAACACATGGGCTTCTGCAAGCTTGGCCACGTCCACAACCTGTTCCAGGTTAACGTCAGCTCGATAGAGCGTGATGTTATCAAAAATTGTGCCTGAAAATAGAAAACAGTCTTGGGGAACCGATCCAATTTGCGATCGCAGAGACGGAGGAGAAACATGGTGGATATCGTGCCCATCAATCATGATGCGTCCACCCGTCGGAGCATAAAGACCTTCAAGCAACTTAACCAGCGTAGACTTTCCAGAACCGCTTCGCCCAACAACCGCAACGGTTTGACCAGGATGTACGGTAAACGAAATATTCTGCAAGACATTACGATCATTGTCTTCTGTGTAGCGGAATGTGACATTTTCAACGCATACCTCTCCACGGATTTGAGGCATTACCATTAGCCCTTGCTGAGATAAGGTTTCTGGCTTTGAGGTAAACACATCATCTAATCGTTCAATAGCGATAAAAACCTCTTGCAACTCATCCCACAAATTAGCCAGCTCAACAACTGGATTAATCACGTATCCCAACATCATGTTGAATGCCACAAATTGACCAATGGTTAATTGATCCTGAATCACAAGCATGGCACCAAACCAAAGTAAGGCCGTATTACCAACGGAATTAATAACTCCATTAACGGTTTCTAATCCAATTCCTAATTTTTGCCCCTTGAACGTTGCGTTAACCTCTTGCGTTAAATTATTTTCCCAACGCCATCGCACCTCTTGCTCGACAGCCATTGACTTGACGGTAAATACCCCAGATAACATCTCAACTAAACTAGAGTTTTGGGCTGCTGATTCCTTGAAAATTTCCCGTGATACCCGCCTGAGAAACGGTGTCGCAATCAACGTCAGGAGAATAATTGGGGGAATCATCGCGATAATCAAGACCGTGAGCTGCCAATTGTAATAAAGCATCAACGCAAGATACACAAACCCTGTCAGCACACTCAGCCAAGCTAAAATAACTCGGCCTACTAAAAATTCCTGAATCTTTTGATTCTCTTGAACACGAGTGACAATATCACCCACTCGCCGGGATTCAAAAAAGCTGAGGGGCAGTGACAACGTATGGTGGATGAAGCCACTGATGAGCGTTAAATCAAGGCGATTGGAGAAATAACTGAGCAAGTACTGCCGCACCGATGATAGAAAAATGCTTCCTAGCCCAAAGAGAAGGAGTCCAACCGTAAATACATTAAGGGTATTAATGCTTTTTTGAACCACTACCGTGTCCAAAATAATCTGCGTGAAAAGGGGTGTCACCAGACTAAACATTTGAATAAGTAAGGATGCCACAATAATTTGCACCATCACCCCTCGATACGGAGCGAGGACGTGAAGATATCGGCTAAACGATGATTGCTTAATCTTTGTGTCCCGAAATTGCTCCGTCGGAGTGAGTAAAAGCCCATAGCCCGTCCAATAGGAGGCAAATTCTTGCTTTGATATCGTATGACGGCCTACTGCAGGATCAGACACGATCAGTCGATCATTCCGGACTCCAAAAACAACAATGTAATGGTCTCCTTCCCAATGAGCAATCCAAGGATTTTCTTGATCAACCAGACGTCCAAGACTTGCCCGTACAGGTCGTGATTGAAAGCCTATACTGTCTGCGGCCTTTGCAAGGCTTTTCAGGGATGCGCCTGAGCGTCCTACATTAGCCCGTTCTCGCAATTCATAAAGGGGAAATCGCTTGCTCCAATACTGACAAATCATGGCAAGGCAGGCAGCTCCACAGTCCGACGAGCTTTGTTGCTCAATCCACGGATATCGCCCAATGGCATCAAACACATGGCGATGAATTGGTTTTGGGAATAAAACCGTTGGGGCTTTGCCAATCGCTGGAGATGAGCAAGCAACTTGGAGATTGGATTTTTGCGTGGGCGATCGCTCAACAATCTGAGATCGGTTAGGGAGTTCTGAGAGGGATGCTTTCGAGGGGTGAACCATGGCTGAGCCAAGATTCTGAGATGTTCCTGATGACGATGATTGAGCGTCTAACGTCGGAATAATGGCTTTGGCACGATTCCAATAATGAATGGGCAGGTGATAGACCTGGAGATCAGACACCGCAATCCAATCATCAGGCGCGGGGGCATGAGTACCCCATCGTGTCCCAACGATTGGAGGAGGATCGCTCTGACAATCAATACGACCATCCCGCAACCAAAAGCATCCTGTATTCGGCTGACATACTCCAGAGATGATGGTGTTCTGAGGAATTGTCTGTTCATTCAAATAAGATGTCAGCTGTTTTAGCTTATTGCTAGGTAAGCCATGCAAGTCAGTAAATAGCCGAAAAAATAAAATCTGTTGACGTATCTTAACCAATGACGTGAGAAATTCTCGTAGCGATTGATTTTCCTCAACCCACTTTTGTAACTCGTCTCTGGGAATGATAAGAATCTGACAAGAGCTAGCGGCGATCGCTCGATACGACAAGGGATGGTCGATAAAGAATTGGTCAGCTCCAAAGACACTTCCTGGCTCCAATCGCTGAACAGTACATTCTCTCGCCTGTGCGGCTGGCTGGCAGAGCACCCGCACAGTTCCCTGACAGAGAACATAAAGATCTGAAAGACTGTCATAACGTATCGATGTATCAGATTTTTCGGGGCTAATCGAATGCCCTAATTCAAATGTAATTGGTGTATAGCGATGCTTTAGCGGCTCTAATTTTTCAACATTAGCGTGATGTTCTAATAAATCAAGCAGCAGTTCACCGCGTGTCCATAAAATTTCATAGGACAAGCCTGAGGCAACATGAAGATTTGATTTCATTGTCAGATACTCTCATCACTCGTAGTAGATGTTAATGAAAACAACAGAGATATGGAGCCAGACTACCGACAGGTTGTCTCAGTAGTTTTGGCTAATTAGATCTTGAAGTATGAAGATACTGTTAGGTTCTGAATAAGTGCCTGGGCGTAATTAAAACCAAAACCCCAAGCCCTGTGCCGCATGCTGCGCGGGCGGCACAGGGTTTGGAAGAATACGTTTAATTATGGCCATCTACTTACGATCTATCTATAGACGTGACTCGATCAAACTTACCTATGGTACGTCGTCAATCTTATCTAGTATGAATCCTATTTATTAAGCAACTTAGCGAAAGTATTGACATATTTTTCTACGGGGCACCCCATAGAAAAATATGTCAATAAATAATTCTGCACAAGCACTTGGTTGTAGGCTTCAGGTATTCATTACCAATAGGAAAGCTAATGAATACCTGAAGCTAAAATCAGCTCTAGACATTCATTGTCAAATTGCCAGAACAACAGTTCGTCAACAACAAACAATCATTAACCAAACTCTTCTTTTGGGTATAGGCATCTTGTGCCATTACCTAAAAGCCATGGCATTAAGAATTATTTTGGCAAAACCAGAAATGATCCAAACACCATACACACCACACAAAACTCATGTAAATCTGTGTTTTCAAATTGATGAGCGTTACTCTAACTATCAAAAGCAGTCTCTCAAGTTCAAGACTTACACACCCCATACAGCATGCTGACGGTCTTAGATGTTTTTAGCAGATATCACTAAAAAACTACCCTCGTGCACAAGCCTTTTAATTAAAGTAATACAACCACAACTGATACGTAGCCGTTATGGAATAACTAAATAGATACCATTAAAAACACCCTCGAAACTCTGCATTGTTTCCTGAACAGACGATCCAAAATCCTTGAGGTGAAAAGGGTCTACGATATTTACAACAGTTCCTCAAGGGAACAATATCCTCTCTTCTGAAATAAGAAATGAGTAATGTTTCAACCTATTTCTATACCAGAAAAAACTAAGTCTAGAACAAACCAAGTCCAGAACAAACTAATCTCGTGTAAACGTTGTATCTTAAGCTGCTACATACATAAGTCAAGCATGCTTGACTGTTTAACTTAGCCGGAACTAAGCTTTGAAGTTGTATTTTATTGTGATTTTGCATTCAATTTATCATTTTATTATTATTCTTAAATCACGCCTATGGCAATTTAATCAATATTTTTTAATGAAACCCTTGTTGTCGAAAAACGGTTGAAGTATTCTTCTTGCACCAGAATATTTGGAACACTTTGATATAGCAGGAGATAATATAGCGCTACGTATATAGGATAGGGCATATATTGTTTTTTCTTAAATGGTTAATGTTACAGCACGACGCAAACAGTTCTTGCTGGTTACAACAAGAACTTTGTCTTCATCAAAAATCATGTGTCGTATAAAGCTTCTATAAAATCAAGTATAAATACGCACAACGTTAATTGCCATATGTCATCTTAGTTCTAAAGAGAGACATGCACGCGGGGTAAGGATTGTGTTAGTTGCTCTAGCGAGGTAGGTATCCAAAATACTAATTGTTTGCAACCCCAAGAGTTTCTATGGTGTAGGTTGTCAATACTAAGTCCCTCGACATAATTAAAAACAAGTTTCTAAATCCTGTACCGCCTGTTGTGCAGACAGAGTAAGGTTTAGAGGTTTTATATTTAATTGTGTCTATCTATTTATTACATTCGACGGTGAATAGCTACCTGGCTTTACGATGAAGCGTCAGTAACAGCTAAACCCTAGGCAACACAGAGTCTCTAGGGTCGCATGACTGTAAAATCTTGTCGTTAGAGCGACACGAACAGCATTCTCTCAAACACCTTCTGACTATATTTTCGAGACAACTATGAGATCAGAAGATCAGATAGTTTTTCAAGAAATCCGGGAGTATCAGCCATATTCCATATAAGCCCTAAAGAACAGAGACTCCCTCTCATCTTGGGCTGGCTTCGCTAAAGGACATACATTTTTTACTCATGTCAACAATTTGCGATGCGAACTGATTTTTATCAGCAACTATACCCCGCGACATGCGAGTAAGAACACGGCAAGTTCTAGTAGAGAGACGAAATGAGTAACGCCACCTCTGGTTCACTATTTCAAAAGGAATAATCAGAATGGCAAGAAAATCTTTTACTATATTCCCGTTTGATGGGTCGCCCGCCGGGGTCTTGGTACTGTTAGAAGATATGGGCGTGGGCACCGTCCATGTGACGTTATCGGTTGATCCATCTGAGAATCTTGGTAATATTGTCGGCTTTTTTACAGATCTGAACGGTATCACTGTCGATAACAACTTTTCTATAACCTCAATCGATACTGATGGCGATCGCCCCATGGTTGGAGAACCATCAGGAATTAGTACGTTATTCCTTGGTGATTCGGGTTCAACGATTGATTCGCACGCTAATGGAACAGCCGGCATTAATCCCAACTTCGATTTGGCTGTGCAATTTGGTAGTGGAATTCATCATCACAGTGCTGATGAGCAGCGTGTGTTTTTTCAACTCCTTGGCCCGCCTGACTTTGATAGCAGTGACATCGAAAAAGTCGGAGTGGAGCTGAAACGTGCTGCTTCGGACGGCAAAGGAAGTAGTCGTCAGTTTTTGGAAGCAGACGTTTATTCTGGTGCTTATTCTGACGCTTTGGTCTCCCAGTCTCAACGTAGCGTTCCTGATGTATCAGTCAGAAAACAGGCAGATGTTACATCAATTGATAACGTCGGTGACGTTATTCACTACACAATCGACGTGGAAAATACGGGTGACCAAACACTGACTAATATCAATGTCAGCGATCCACTCATTCCTGACTTAGTGCTGTCATCTGGTGATGCGGATCAAGATGGAGAACTTGATGTCGGTGAAACCTTCCGCTTTACCGGGAGTTTCATTGTTACCCAAGACATCATTAATGCCTCGATTGCTGAAGCGTTAAGCGACTCATCTCTCGCAGCTTCGTCGGACACAAACCTTACATTATCAAATTTCAGCCACTCACCTGTCTCAGCCGAAGCAGAAGCAATCGCAGATACGTTTACCAGTGCTGAGGTGTTTGGTGCTGCTGCTGCTGCTGCCGAAGCTGAAGCAACGTTAACAAGCACTGACGTCTCTATCATAGCAACAGCAGATGCCAGCTCTCAGTTCGAAACGGATGGGGCTGCTCCACTTGAGGACGTGACGAAAAGCCAGGACAACAAAACGACGGGGACAGGGAAGCAATCCCAGAATCAATCAAAAGACGATGAATCGGAGACTGACGTCCTAGCGTCGAACGAGGTTTCCAATCAAACGATGGCTAAGGGCGTAACCGCATTGGGAATTGCCGAAAGTGAGGCATCCATTGTTAGTGAGTTTGAAATTGGGGCTGGTGAGACATTTTCGTTTGATTTTGAAGGCCAGCTAACGATAGTTACTGATGTCGATGCCCCTATTTTTGGAAGCGCATCAGCGGGTGGTGAGATTTTCTTAGGCATATTTGATACCGAAGGGTCACCAACGTCAGAGTCGCTGGAATTCCTTAGCATTTCTAGTCAGGTTTTGAGTTCAGAATCAGACTCTGATGAGGAATTTCTGGATATACAGAACAGTGAGGCTGTGAAGTTAGATGCCAATGAGACAGATATCCTAACTGATTTTGAAGGAGCTACGCAGTCGGTGGAGGTGGATGTATCTGGTTCCTTTGAGAAAACATTTGAATCCGATACCGTTCTTACACTGGTAGAGGTAAAAAACGGTGGAGCGGTCTCTGACGCTGATCTTCAAGGCGGGGCACCCATTCTCAATACGGTGACGGTTACAATTGATCAAACAGACGCTGTTTCTGCAGAGGCATCAGTTGAGGTGAATATTGCCCCTGAAATCGCTATTGATATTCAAAAACTGACCAATGGTGTTGATGCAGATACGGCCCAAGAGGCAGTAGAACTCAATCCTGGAGAAGAAATTGTTTGGACGTACCAGGTCTCTAATCTGGGGAATGTCTCGTTAGAGAATGTCGTCGTTGTCGACGATAACGGTACGCCTGACGATATATCCGATGACTTCACCCCCACGTTTGTTGAGGGGGATGCTAATCAAAATAGTTTGCTTGATCCAGATGAGATGTGGATTTTTACCGCTACTGGTTTTGCTAAGGATCTCTCGGTCAGCATCAATTTCGACATAGATGGCGATGGAAACCCCTTAGCTGCAGGTGAGGTTATCGAGGATCAGTTTGCGAGCCTGGGTGTAACCGTTGCAACACCTGAGAATGCCTTCGGCGCAATGATTTTTGATTCTGCTAACCCCACCGGTGGTGATGTTGATTTAGGGACTCCATCACAACCAACCGGCCCAGGAGTTGGCAAAGACTCTGGGGCTGGGATAGGCAATATTCTTCCCCAGGGAAATGTGTTGATTATTTCCGAAGATGGTGATGCTAGTGACCCTGACGATAACGCAAGGGGTGGAACGCTCCAATTTGACTTTGATGATCTGGTTCGGGTGACAGGTGTCAACCTTCTCGATATTGATCTGGTAGAAGAAACGGTGACGGTTGAAACCTTTGACGACGGGCAATTGGTGCAATCCTATCAAGCACAAAACCTTGGAGATAATAGTTTTCAGGAACTGGCATTGGGTGGAGAATTAGTCGATCAACTTGATGTGAACCTCGTCAGAAGTGGGGCTGTTACTGAAGTCAACTTCACAACGATTTTTGAGAATGTGAGCCATGTTTCCGCTCAATTCTCTAATGTCATTGTTGAATCATCTGAATCAAGCCACTATACGAACTCTGTTGATCCTTTGTTGACATAACGTTGGGCATGGTGCACTTGTGGTTTGTGCATTGATGCAACCTCTAAGTGCACCGTGCAATCAGCAATAAATCCATATACTTGAAGCCTGGAAATTCTAAGTGATGTAGCTGATTACCTCACATGAATGGCCTCAAGATGTAAGAAATATTGAGAATGCGTTCAACTAGAGGTTCCAATGAATGTTGTCACCATCCCATTCATCAACCGGTCAATGCTACTCACTGGGATTGACCGACATCAAAAAACGACAGTCTCTTAGCTTGTTCATAAGATTGGATAGAAGGCCGCCATCATGGCCACAGCCCCCACGCCCAGTTCCCAACCCTCCACATCGGAGGGATTCCCAGGGGGAAATTTCCCAAAACCATTTAGCTGGCAAATGACCATGTGGAGCCTGGCGATGATCAAAAATGAGCTGGTTGTAATACTTAAAGCCTGGAAATTCGTCGAATAGCATCCACTTTACGGCCTTGCCATAGGCAGCATATCGATCATGCTTTGAGTATGTCGCTGTTGCATCATAGATGCGATATTGTTCGCGAAACCCAAATTTGCCTTCGCTGTAGTAACTCCATAACCGATCAATCGTGTACAAATCAGTTTCAGGTAAATTATGGATAGCTCTAGGGTCTGGCCATTCAACATCGGGCTGACCTGCTTTCGCTAGGCGAACCAAAATCGACAACGTTTCATTATCCGCTTCACGCCAATCGTGATCATTCAACAATCGCCGCAGCGTTCGATAGTCAATGTTGCGATCGCTATACAGCGGATCATCACTGCCCAACAATAATCCATGGCTATGAACCAGTGGCTCAACCTGCTGTTGAATCGATGAATCGATAGCGCCCTGAGCCGCTGATTCAGGCGTTTCTGCAAAAGTAAATGATGGTCGGTTTGATGCTGACACATCACTGAATAAGGTCGTTGTGTTGGAAAGGCGAAAGTGGAGATCGTTTTCTAGCTCTGTGGGGGGCAGCGCGGATTTTTTCTGCGGACGCTCCTCAAGACGAGTGGGATCCGGTGGATTCAATTCGTCAACTAATCCATCCTCAGTTAAGCCATCAGATGAATGCATTGAGTCTGGATAGTCCCCTCCATCCTTGTCCGATGTCTCCTGCTGTTCCAGTTCCACCTGTTGAGCTTGCCAATGAGAATACAGCGTCTGCTCGATGGCACGAACATCATGAGCCTTAATATGTAGATCATTTTCAAGGTCGTAGAGCCCTTGCCGGAGCTCTTCGCTGAGTGGAAACCCAACCTGATCAACCAAGGCTTGAAATTGCTGTTCATAGTAATCAACACTCTCCTGATACGCACTTTCCTGCTCTTTCAGCATCTGAAAAACGTTTGCCTTAAAGGAATTGACCCAATCCAGCGGCAGCTGGAGTTCTTGCTGCAAAATATCTAGTCGCTGTTGATCCTCAGGGGTGGGTGGCAATCGATGATTCGCAGCCTTAATAAATGCTTTCTTGAAGATAGTTTGTCGTTGCTGGAGGTCATTGAGATCCTCAGCAGACATCTGAGGATTGTTTGAGGAGGAATCAGGTGGAATAGAGGAACTTGTCATGGCATTCTGTACCTCTTGCTCAATCGGCTCAATATCTTGATTGCTTAACTCTAGGGACTGACGAAAATTATCAAGTTCTTCTCGAATCAGTGGATTTTTAGCGACGCCGCTATCAATGGCCTGCTGAAATTTAAGCCGATATTGCGCCAACTTCTGCTTGTGCGTATGCCAATGTGCTTCGACTTCAGAATTGATCATGCGCTCATCTTGTTCAGGAATTCCCAACGATTGACATAAATCCGTCAGGTCTTGCTGAGTTCCAGTACTCAGGGGCTGTTCAAGTTTAAGCGCTTCGATCAAGGCATGGCGATATTGTTCTAACCGACGTAATTGATGCAGATAGCGAAGTTCCTGATTAATGGGATCAACGACGGCTTCAGTCAATCCCAACTGATAGCATGCCCCATCAAGCTGTGCATCGGCATCGGGGTGAGAGAAAGGTTCGCTTTGGATAAACTGAGCCGCGATCTCTCGATATTTTGCTAGGCTCGTGTTTCGAATGGTGTAAGGAGTGAGCACTGTTTGATTCAGGATTTCCGCGAGGTCATCTCTAATACCAAGCTGTTGTTTTAAGGCGGAAAGCGCCTGATGACTGACCGGAGATCCATCAATACCATGCCGCTCGATGAAGCGACCGGCTTCGGTGCAATATCGACGATGCGCTGCCGACACCTGAGCCGATGCTATGGCCGTCATGGTGAGATGTTTTGAATCAGAGGAGGTAAATATCTTGGGGGCGATCGCCGGAGTTGCAATCTGCAACTTTTGCCCCACATACTCATGAAGTTCTTGGATGGAGATTTGCTGATCACCATCGCCATCGGCTAACCCAGTGACGATGCCTTCGACCAAAAACTGGGTGTAGATCGACAATCGATCTTGCTTTTGAGCAGGAGAGTAGCGGAAATCTGCTGAACTCAGCAACACGACACGGCGATCGCCCCAAAAATGCCGAACGATATCCAGAGAGTGAGGAGACTGGTGTGTTGTGCAGGGATCAATGGGATGAACGCAGCAGTCCAGAATGATTAATTGAATACTCGCGGCACTACGTTGTAGGCACTGCCGAATAAATGTTCCCGATACAGCACCGGAACGAATCAATAAACCATTTTCGTAGTGAGTCTCATTACTGGCTAAAAAAACTTCGTTATGTCGATCGAGAATGAGGTGGCCCGACACATACAAAAGTGCGATATCGCCTGAATGATGGCTACTACACCAATTTTCCAACGACGATTCAATGCCATTCTTTGATACAGCAACCGACTGAGGATCATCACTTAGCGTGATAACGGGATGAAATAGCCCAAGTTCTTGCTTTTTGAGCACAGCTGAAAATGCTTCCACGTCCCGAGGCGACGCTGGAAGTGATTCCAATTCAGATCCGTATTCCCTGATTCCGATAAGGAGTGCAGCCCTAGCCATGTTGATATAAACCGTGGCTTTGTCAAATGGTAGATGAAATTAAAGGTGTAATCACTAAATCCAGTGGCTAACCATAATTAACCATATCCTTCCAAATCTTGTGCTGCCCGATGCGCGAGCGGTACAGAATTTGTTTCTTTGGTTCATTACGGCCAGATACTTAGATGATGTATCACAGGTCATGCACACACGTGGTCTATATGCATTCTAGGTCACGATTTGTGAAAATACGGGTTCTCGGGGTTATTTATTTGCAAACATCCTAACCCCATGTTTTCTGACGAGTGTCATCAACAATGTCAGGCGTCATACCTAATAAAGTGCGTCGTTCAATCATCTGCCCATGACTTTTTGACATTGTGCCGCCAGCACAGTAGTAGAATAGTCGGTTGTACTACTGTGAGACATGAGCCTTGATTGAGCGCTACACCCTGCCTGAAATGGGCGATTTGTGGACGGATGACTATAAGCTGAAGACCTGGCTTCAGGTTGAGATTGCTGTCTGTGAGGCCCAGGCAGACTTGGGATATATTCCGAGTGAAGCGGTTCAAGAGATTAAAGAAAAAGCTACGTTTGACCGTTTGCGAGTCTTAGAAATTGAAAAGGAAGTCAAGCACGATGTCATCGCCTTCCTGACGAACGTCAATGAATATGTAGGCGATGCAGGTCGCTACATCCATCTTGGCATGACCAGTTCTGACATGTTGGACACGGCACTTGCGCTTCAACTTGTATCCAGCCTTGATGTCATCATGTCTCAGTTAGAGAGTCTCACTCATGCGATTCGCTATCAAGCTCAACAGCATCGCTATACCGTCATGATTGGGCGATCGCACGGTATTCATGCAGAACCCATCACCTTTGGATTCAAGTTGGCCGGGTGGTTGGCTGAAATCCTTCGTCATCGCGATCGCCTTTGCAACATCCAAAAAAGCATCGCAGTGGGCAAAATTTCAGGTGCTGTAGGCACCTATGCCAATATTGGGCCAGAAGTAGAAGCCCTTGCCTGCCAAAAATTAGGGTTGCAACCTGACACCGCTTCTACTCAGGTGATTTCGCGCGATCGCCATGCGGAATATGTCCAAGGATTAGCCTTACTGGCTGCCTCCATCGAGCGCTTTGCCGTTGAGATTCGTAATCTCCAGCGTACCGATGTATTGGAAGTAGAAGAATTTTTCTCGAAAGGGCAAAAGGGTTCGTCTGCCATGCCCCACAAACGGAACCCCATTAAGTCTGAGCGACTGACAGGCATGGCCCGCATTATCCGCGGACATGCGATCGCGGCCCTAGAAAATGTGGCGCTCTGGCATGAACGCGACATCTCCCACAGCTCAGTCGAGCGAGTCATGTTCCCCGATTGCTGCATCTTGACTCACTTTATGTTGGTAGATGCAACCAAGCTCATCAAAAATTTGTTGGTCTATCCCGACAACATGAAACGCAATATGAACTGCTATGGCGGCGTTGTATTTAGTCAGCGGGTGTTGCTGACCCTGGTCGATACTGGCATGAGTCGAGAAGATGCTTATCGTGTGGTCCAATCCTGTGCTCACGAGGCGTGGAACAAGTTCGATGGAAATTTCCAAGCTTTAATTTCAGATCATCCAGAGGTAACCGAACGCCTGTCGGATGAACAGATTCAAGAGTGCTTTAATCCAAAGCATCATCTCCAACATTTGGACAAAATCTACGCACGAGTCAATATATAAGCCTCCTATTAAGCCTCGTCTATGTTGGGAACTGTAGTTTTCTCGCCAAAACTACAGTTCCCAACATGGTTTGAGATTAGGAAATAAGAAGTAGGTATCAGGCCAAACACGCGATGCTAGACGCTAGTTGGCTAAATATTAAGCATGTTTGGGCTGTTGTGATGACAGCCATGTCTACAGTTCAGAGAGATGACAACCGTCCATTTTGCAAAGTGGACTTAGGTCGATACGCCGATATGTGAGTCAGCGCTAAACTAGAGAGTGATAGAACATCAGATGATTGAGCCATGTTAGACAATAAGAAATGGCAATAAAAGATTCAGTCACGAGGGAATGAGGGCTACACCGATGAAGCGATCGCTTTACACCATATTCGCAACGCTTTTGATTGTGGGATGCGCAACAGGAGAAGTTGATACAGCCAATTCTTCAGGCGACACCCAATCGCAAGCGTCATCAGCAGCAAATGAGTCCCAGAGTGAATCATTACCAGAAAGCGACGTTCAACAAATTGAAACATCAGAATCATCAACAGCCTCTCTTCCGTTTGACGACCTAGAGATTATTCCTGGAGAAAAATTTAGCTTTATTACAGCAAATACATCCCGACAAGCTTTAGCTGAGCAGGTTGGCGAAGATCAGTTAGTGGATGAGGATGTCCATATCGGTGAGGGGTTCATGGAACCTGGAACAGCCGTTAACCTTGGAGACTACTCATTTAAAATCGTCTGGTCTGATGATAGTCGCACAACGCCATTAGAAATTCGAGAAGTAGGTTCTGCTTGGCAGCTTCCGGGCGATATTCAGCTTGGTATGTCCTTTTCCGAACTCAAGGAGACGTTGGGCGAGTTCGAAATTTTTGGACTAGGTTGGGATTACGGTGGCACCGTGATGCTCGATAACACAGTACTGGATGCACACAGCTCAGATCTTATTCTTCGAATGCATCCCGCCGCTGGGACAGCTCAAACCTACTCAGATGATTTTTTCGCAGTCTCAGGTGATGAGCTATTCGAATCTACCAATCCCCATTTCACTCCTCTAGAAATGACGCTTGAAGACATCGTCGTCTATCTTAATTGAATAGAAATCGGTCGATCAGTCGATTCATCTACAAGATTTGGCAACGTTTAAGTACCTGGACGTAATTAAAACCAACAGTCCAAATCCTGTGACGCCTGCGCAGCGGGCGGCACAGGATTTGGAAGAATACGTTTAATGATGGTTATCTACTTATAAAAGAAATAAGGGTTTGAGGTGCGCAATGCGCCTCAAACCCTTATTTTTTCGTTGCAATTTTGAGAAGTTTGCCAAGTC
>JBCCWF010000072.1:0-18186 GCA_039194035.1 Cyanobacteria bacterium P01_E01_bin.6
CGGTTCTGCGAAAATCTCAGAGAGTGGCGATCGCCCGATTAACGGTTTGTGCGTCAACCTCGACGTATCGCATCAACGACTTGACATCGCGATGTCCGGTTATCGCTGCTAGCGTTTTCACATCAATGCCCTTTCGAGCAAGTCGGGTGATGAGAGTGCGCCGGGTGCTGTGGGTGCTGATGCCCTTGCTGCTCAACCCTGCTTTATCAACGGCACACCGAAACCATTTATCACATCCCCAAAATGTGATGTGATTGCCGGCATTGTCTTTACTGGGAAACAGCCAATCCTCACGGTTCCCATCAGGCCGATATCTTTTTAGCGTGTCCAACAAAGTCGGATGAATCGGACACTCTCTTGTCTTGCGTGTGCCGTCCGGTGAAGCCTTCCGTGTTGACGCACGAAAAACAATCGTGTCACGTGGCGTGCCGTCATAGTGATTGAAGTAACAATCACCGATTCTCAAGCTGGCGATCGCCCCCCATCGCTCACCCGTCCATCGAGCGATATCAAAGAACAATTTATGCGACTCGCTAACAAGCTGATTTCTGATAGCTGCATAGTCCCTATCGCTCAATATCGCGGCTTGCCCATTCCGGTTTGATTTAGCCATTTTTACCTCCAACAAATCCCCAGGAACAGATGTGTTTTTTGTATCGATACATTGTACACACATCTTTCGATTCTTCCTAAGTTGCTTGCTGCAAAGGTTCTGTCGAATTATCGAACCTCCCACTTCTACATAGAAGTTGGAGGTTTTCACATTAAAATCCATGTGCTTTGATGTGCTCAAATCCCACTGAATGAGGCACGTATGAGCGCATTAGATTTGAGCACACAGATTCCACCTGACATCAACACAGTCGAACGGCTGCTTGCATGGGCTGCATTGCTCACGCACGATGTCAATCGCGGGCTTTTCTACAAGGAAACAGACGATTCTGAAGGCTCTGTACCCGTAGCGACTGCTGGAGTAGTTGAGGCAGCAGACGGAACAGATAGATTAATCATCCGTATTGCCCTACCTGTTGACACAGCGTGGCGCTCGGATGGATCGCAAAAGTTTTGGATGTTCACAGATGAGATTAGGGATGTAGCTATTCCCGCAACCTTTACCGTGTCCTAATCCTGACTTCCCTTGACAACCCTAAAAATCATGCCGGCGATCGTCGCCGGCATGACCAGAAGGGCGAAACGCGAAACCCCTAATTAAACCCTCCAACTATGGTTCTTCAGCAGCTTAGAAACCTCACCCGTACACCTGGCATCAATTCGGTTAGCCCCACAAATGGCGGCCTTAGGCCATCGGGCGGCGGGCAAAACTTTGGAAGGGGAAACCAGGGAAGGCAGAATCTAGGCCGTAGTGCTCAGCCACCATCATCACCACGTTACAACCCTCGCCCAAGCCAGTTCAATCGTCCCTACCAAGCACCGATTACCCGTACATCACCTCTGTATCGACCGATACCGCAGCAAGGTACAGCCCCACCATCATCTCCATCAGGTGCATATCAACATCCTCACCAAGCGCTGAATAATAGGTTTCGTCCACCAACACAACGAATAAATCCAGGGAGTCAGACAAACCCGCTGAATGGTGCAAGGCCGTTCAGCACTCGCCCGATCTCTTCTGTTGCAAACGGCTCGACTCCGGTTAGAACGGGTTCCGGTATGGCTCGTATCCCAGCCGGTGCTCAAAGGCTAGGCCGTTTAGCTCCTAGAGGCGTGCGTGCATTGGGCAGTCCAGCGGCATTAAGGGTTGCAGCTCCACTGGCTGCACTTGGCTTGGGCGTACTCGCGGGTGAGCAGCTACGCCGCGAGCTGGTGCGCAACGGCTATGACGGGTTTCGTTATCCAGGTGAGCTGATGCCGTGGGAAGTCGCGACACCATCGGCAACGTTGCCGGTCGATCCAGCTGCGCCGGTTGAATGGGATGACATCAACAATCAGGAGTATGGGACACCAGGCCAGGTGGGAATTGTAGTACTGAAGATGTCAGGGACAACGGTCAGACCATCGGATGGGGCGGTCTTCCCATTCCCTGGACAGCGAGAATCGCCGCCTAGAGAGGTACCGTTACCCGCTTCACCTTCGATAATTGAAGATCCAATTGGACGCTTAAATGTTGGCTTCACAGATGGTAACGGGGGTAGATACCCCATGATTTCATGGGGAAACGCCCCCCCATCAGCAGGGGCTTCACTCGACAGTATCGAATTGATTGTTAATGGCGTGCCTAACAACCCATTGAATGCAGCCCCAACGATCGTGCCCAGTCCACGACAACTACCGACCGCCACACCAACCGGATTCCCTAATTTCGCTGTGCCAGCCACGCCATCGCCGGCACAATCCGCCCCAAGTTCAGCACCATCGCCGGCACAGCCACCACCACAGACGCAACCAGCCCCGCTGCCTCAAAACCCAAACCCACCAACAGCCCCCATTCCCAGCACTCCACCAGGAACGCCGGGATTAGGTCAGCTCCCATCACTGCCGGCAACAAGCGCGCCGCCCCCCAATACACCCGTAACCGCTCAACCGGTAACCCGCGCCGGCTTAGGCGGCTCAACGGGTTTGGGGAATTCAACAGACTTAATGACCGCCATTGCTCCATCGGTGCCAGAATCAGAGCAGCGGGAAGGTGAGGAAATACCGGCAATCCCAGCACCACCGGTTAATCCTTTGGTACCACCAGCACCACCAGCCCCAACCGCACCAAGTAGCAGACCGGGCGGCACATGCAGAAATAGGTGTTCAGCCCAAATTCAAGGCAGTATTGACCAGCTCAATGAAAGGCTGGGCACTCCTCCCAATGACCCCAATAACCCAGCGGGCGACCTAGCCATCATGGGTCAACTTGCCCTCATCCAACAAAAGCTCGGCGCAGTCATCCCAGGCGGGGGAATTGCGGCTCATATGATCGCATTCAGGACGTTCGTAGACAAAATCTGGAAAGTGAGCCAGCTTGACAGAATCATCAATGCACTGACTTTTATTGGTGTACTACACAATGTACTAATGCTTTCTAGAAATGTAAGTGACACACTCATCGACCTCACATCAATTGTTCTCGCTGCCATCGGCATCAAAGATGAAAACGAAGCCCCAATTGACATTCAAGAAATCCTAGGCGACCAAGTAGAGAATTTCCTAAGAAACCTCTTGGGGGATGATCTATACGAAGACACAAACGAGCGTTGGAAAAAGGCCAACACCGTCATCAGAACAGCAAGCAATATCGTATGGACAATGCGCTCGATGATTAACTCAGTGCAAGAGGTGATTGAGTGGACGGCTGAAAACCTCGGCAAGATTGGCAACGCTCTCAAACGTTGGGGTGTTGTGGGTGAACGGTCTTACCCCTGGATGTCTGAACGGGTGAAGACCCAAGACCGCTACCGGAAAAATCTAAGAACTGTCATCGAGGGGCTGTCAGCGGTTGAGGATACTGCTGATAGCTTGACACAGGTGACTTCAGAGGTCAGGGAGATTCAAGAGGAAACAGGTGAACTGGTTCAACAGACAGATGACTTTTATGAACTGGTAGCCGGCGAACCAGCAACGACGACACCATTGGATTCTTCAGATGTCGATAACGTGGCGATCGCCACAGCAGAGGGTGATGCATCAGTTGCCGTCCAAGCACCTGAAACGCTTGAAGAACGATTGTTAGCCCAGGGAGTTGAATCATGACAGACACTGGAGCACCAAAGGAAGGTCTTCAATCAACCATCTTCCGCATATACAACAAAAACATTCGTGAGTGGTTCCGTGACCTGAGAGATATCCCAACCAGTGACCTAGATTTGCAGGTACCCAGGCAAGCGGCACTATCAGCCTGCACTCATGCCGATGACGACTCCATGGTCGTCACGCTTGCAAGGATGCTGCTATTCAACGAATTACGCGGACGTTTCACCACTCAAGAAACGGGCATCACAAACCGCTCACCAACCGTCATCAGAAGGACGAAACCCCAAGTACTCTTATTCTTCCAGGAAGATAACGGAGATATTGAGGAAGGATTTCAACCCGTGACCGGAAGAATCGCCTTCAGGCTCATGGACGAAACAACAGACACCATGACCAATGCCAAGGCGATCGCCCTAGCAAACAGGGTAAAGACTGAGTTCAATGGAGCGTCTGAACAGATATGGCGTAAAGGTCGAATGATGGTGACCTATGCCGACTGGGAACGCGGCTATCAGCTTCAGCTCCTATGCCGCGACCTTCCAGAAGGGAAGAACATCATAGGAAAGATTCTAGATCTTCAAAATCACACACCAAACTGGGAATATCTCAACTATTCCCAAAACGATGAACCGTCACAGGCATTTCCACCATTGCCGCCCACTGATTCAATTCTTGGGGAAGTTAGGAGACTTCCCAGGCGTAGGCCGATTGCGAACGTCAGATTTCAATATGCAATTCTAAACCTGCATGGACTACCTAGCCCAGTGTGTTTAGTCGATAGGTCAACCACATGGCCTAATCCACTTGTTGAGTGGTAAAAGCTCCTAGCCTCCCAGTTATCCAGAAGAATTTACCAGAAGGGCTAAACCCTTCGAGAAATTATTATCAAGAAAAATGAAGGCTATTGTAGGTTCAAATCCGCCATTTGGAGAAAACATCAATGGGACGCCGCTTTAGTGACATCCGGCAAGCGCCACGCCTTCAGGCCGCGCAAACACAATACCTTGCTTACCAAGGAACCTACCGCCCACCTAACATCAACTCGCGAGGGGCACGAAACGCAAATCTATCTGTATATGTGCATCCTTTTGGATTGCCGTATACCGCTGGTGAAGTCTACACCTCAAAGATGAACGGAGATCACTACCCGATTCTTTCGCCTTTGGTAACGGCTCAAGCTGACGCAGCAGTAACCGACACTCTAGGCACTGACACTTTAATTAGTTCTCGCGGGTTCCGCGCTGCGCGTGTGGTCTGGTTCCGAAATGAGACACGGGTAGTTGAGACTCCGACAAGCAACATTACCGGGCAAGAGTACTTAAAGTACAACGGTACTCGTCTAAGTATCCCGTTCGGTGCTGCTGGTACGGGTGACATCATGCTAGATGCCTTTAACGGCATTAAAGCCGCTGCTCTGGCGACTGCTGGTTTTGAAGTTTCCCGCGTATCATTACAGCGTGAATTCATCCCTACCTAATCTAGAAGCATGGATTTAATAGACCCGTTCATGACCTTCTCGGAGGTTCACCCCGACTTTGACGATAACGACAGTCTACGCTCAAGCAGGGAACTGCTTGAGCGTCAAGACGCAATCGATCGATGGTTGAGGGGTGAAACCTCTGAAGAGGAGGTGCTAGACACTCTTTCTAGTCAGGGCCTCAACCCTGATACCTATGTCGATAATGTTGTTAATGAGGTTCAATACATCATCGACAACGGCATTGTCTACGCATCGAATGACTCGGGTCTATTGCTTCCCTCGTCACACTCATAGCTATGTCCTGGAACTCTTTAGGCTCTGTCGGTATTACCGATTACGACTGGAAAACGTTCGGAACACCCGATTTAGGCGCGCGAATCTTCAGACTCACTCAGAGTTACACGGATGGTAAGCATCCGTATGGAAAGCTAACGCTGTCGTCAGTATTCTCGAATAGTGCCCGAAGTGTTTATAGACGGGTCTATCCACAGAACGAAAGACCAACAGTTCTAGAAATGCCTATCCCTGATGAATTCGTTCAAATCAACCAATTGGTCAGGTTCATTCAAGTTAAACCAACTCTAAGAACACGTTGGCAAGCTGATTCAAACTGGACGGCCCAACTCGATTATTGGGAACCATCCGATTCTGGTCTATCGAGAGACGGCAAGCTAAATGAGCTTATTTCCGATTTGGAACGCATTGAAGCGAAAATAGACGCCCTAACATAAGCGTTCTATGTCGCTAGCGACGATGCTGTTATCAAGTGCATGGATGCATCACCATCACTAAACACTCAAGTGAATAACGATGCCTCAAGAGACTGTTTTTATAACCATAGGGGCGATCGCCACCATTGCCACAACAACGACAGCGGTAGTTAACTGGCTTCACTCAAAATTCCGTAGGCAAGAATTGATAGATACTCAATTCACTGAAAAGCTTGAGCATCTGACCTATCTAGACCACGCAAATCGAGAACTTATCGACCACAGAACAAAGCGCTTTGAAGAAGGCATCAGCCGGGTTGAAAATGCACTGAGCGCCACTATCGATAAGAACGAAATCACAGTCAAGTCTGAAATCGAATCCCTCAAGTCTCGGTTAAGGCACATTGAAAACTTCCTAGCGAAAACCACAGAATTTTCAACACGCAATTAAATCAATTCTCATTGCATCTAAAGTGTTTGTTTATTCTCTCGCTACGATTGGAAAAATTACATACACTAGTTCGAGGTGTTTGGTGCATGAATGGGATAAACCCAGCCTCATAGTAGCGACCTCCGTTTCGTTTGTAGACACCCGATTAGGTCATCCTCATAAGGATTGTTAGACGCTATGTATCCTCCTGTTGATCCAATCATTTTCGAGATTGGCCCCTTCGCCCTACGGTGGTATGGGCTGCTGATGGTATCCGCGATTCTCATCGGCTCGACCATTGCTAGTAACTACATCGAGCGCAAAGGCAATAATGCCGATGATTTCTGGGACATGCTTATTTGGGTGCTGATTCCAGGCTTTTTGGGCGCACGTCTCTATTACGTGTTTATCCAATCTCCCCGTGATGACGGCGGCATTGGGTATTACCTGTCGAACCCTGGAGAAATTCTCAAAGTCTGGAGTGGTGGCATTCACATTTTTGGGGCGTTTATTTTCGGCAGTATTGCCCTCTGGCTGTTCACTCGCATTCGTCAGCTCCCGACGCTCACATTTTTAGATGCGATTGCCCTTGGACTTCCCCTTGCCCAAGCCATTGGTCGCTGGGGCAACTTCATTAACCAAGAACTTTATGGGCCACCGACCACCTTGCCGTGGGGACTCCGAATTGACGATGTTCATCGCATCAAAGAGTATCGCGACCTGAATGCCTATCCTGACAGCACGCGATTTCAGCCTCTGTTTCTCTATGAATCTCTCTGGAATTTCCTGGGGTTTGCGGTAATCTTCTGGCTGGCAAGGCGACTTGAGAAGAATCTGAAGCCGGGAGATATTACGCTGTTCTATCTCATCTGGTATCCACTAGGCCGCTTTTTTATCGAGTTTTTGCGCACCGATTCCTGGTTCTTCCTCGGCACCCCGTTCAATGTGGTGCATATTTTGAGTGCGATCGCCGTCATCGGAGCATCTGGAGCACTCTATTTTCGCCATCGACGCGGACAAGTAAAGATGGTGGAGAGGTAGGTGAAGGGATAAGAGATAGAGCCGTGAGTCTCATCACTGAGTCTCATCACTTGCCGTCACTCCTTCACCTTTCTACGCCGTTTAAGCGTCACTCCTTCGCGGGCGGATGCAGTTCGAGGACTTGCTTCAAATACTGTCCCGTGAAAGATATCGAGTTTTCGGCAATGGTTTCGGGCGTGCCAACAGCGATGATTTCTCCGCCGCGATCGCCCCCTTCTGGCCCAAGATCGATCACCCAATCAGAGCAGCGAATCACATCTAAGTTGTGCTCAATCACCAAGACGGAGTTGCCCTTGTCGACCAGTCGCTGGAGAACATCAAGGAGTTTGTGGACATCATAGAAGGAGAGTCCCGTGGTGGGTTCGTCAATCAGGTAGAGGGTCTGGCCTGTAGCGCGACGAGAGAGTTCGGTGGCGAGCTTCAGCCGCTGAGCTTCACCCCCAGAGAGGGTGGGTGCCGTTTGTCCCAGTCGCACATAGCCTAATCCGACATCGACCATAGTTTGGAGTCGTGCCGATGCTTTCGGAATATTTTGGAAGAAGTCGAGGGCTTCTTCCGCCGTCATGTTCAGCACTTCAGAAATGGACTTGCCTTTGTATGTGACCTGGAGCGTTTCACGGTTGTAGCGATCGCCTTTACAGATCTCGCACTGCACATAGACATTGGGCAAGAAGTTCATTTCAATGACGTTCACCCCCTGTCCACCGCAGGCTTCGCAACGTCCACCTTTCACGTTGAACGAAAACTGCCCGGGTTTATAGCCCCGCGCCTTTGCTTCAACGGTTTGCGAAAACAAGTCACGAATCACGTCGAAGACCCCCGTGTAGGTTGCGGGATTCGATCGAGGGGTGCGCCCAATGGGGGATTGGTCAATCACAATTGCTTTGTCGAGTGCCTTGAGACCTGTGACCTTGTCCAAGTCCTTTGGGACAGGTACTTTATGCCCAAAGTGGTTCCGGATAGAAGGATAAAGTAGCTCATTAATCAGCGTGGATTTTCCAGACCCCGAGACTCCAGTCACAGAAACCAACATACCGAGCGGAATTTCCACCGTCACATTTTTCAGATTGTTGCGTCGGGCATTTTTGATGATAATGTGTCGCTTGTTTCCCTCGCGACGGTTAGCAGGCGTGTGTATCACCCGGCGACCAGATAGATAGGCTCCGGTGAGGGAGTCTTCCGCCTGAAGTAAATCATCCAGCTGCCCCTTGGCAACAACCCGCCCCCCATGGACTCCGGCTCCAGGGCCAATATCCACCAGGTAATCTGCCGTGCGAATCGTATCTTCGTCGTGCTCCACCACAATCAAGGTGTTGCCGATGTCGCGCAGCTTTGTCAGCGTGCCGAGCAGTCGTCCATTATCTCGCTGATGAAGACCAATGCTCGGTTCATCCAACACATAGAGCACGCCCGTCAGTCCGGAGCCGATTTGCGTCGCCAGTCGAATGCGCTGGGCTTCGCCACCCGAGAGGGTCATAGCCGTCCGATCCAGCGTTAGATAATCAAGTCCTACATCTAACAAAAACTGAAGCCGCGCTTTGATTTCGCGGAGAACCAGATCCCCAATTTGAGCCTGCCGCGACGTCATCTGTAGGTCATTGACTCGGCTGAGGGAATCGCGCACCGAGACGTTGGTGAAATCCTTCAGTCGGTATTGACCAATGCGTACCGCCAATGCCGCTGGCTGGAGTCGTTCGCCTCCACACATTTCACAGGGCTGATTCACCAGAAATTGTTCAAGCTTTTGCTTGTACATATCCGAGGTGCTTTCTCGATATTGACGATCAAGAATGGGCAACACACCTTCATAGCGGCGCTGATAACCCCGGCGATCGCCATAGCGGGAGTCCGTTTCAATATAGATTTTGTCGGGCGTTCCGTGGAGAATGATGTGCTGCTGTTCTGGGGTGAGCGTATCCCAAGGCTTCTGAATTTCGAAGCCAAACGCTTGGCCAACGCTGTAGAGCAACGAGAAATAGTAGGTATTATCTTTTTCTGACCAGGGGGCGATCGCCGCATAAACAGGTAAGGATGGATCGGGCACCACCAAGTCAGGCGAGAAGGTTCGCAGTGTTCCCAGTCCATGACAGTTTGAACAGGCTCCATAGGGTGAATTGAAGGAAAAGAGCCGGGGGGATAGCTCTTCCATCACAGCCCCATGTTCTGGACAGGCAAAGTTTTCAGAAAAAACAATCTCTTTGGGACGGGTATCCTGCTCAA
Source organism: Cyanobacteria bacterium P01_E01_bin.6 (assembly GCA_039194035.1). Classification (GTDB taxonomy): domain Bacteria; phylum Cyanobacteriota; class Cyanobacteriia; order CAKZMO01; family CAKZMO01; genus JBCCWF01. The sequence continues at coordinate 9,578 of JBCCWF010000072.1, forward strand.
CTTGCTCGTCATCAGAGCGGGTATGCGACGCCTCAGCATCAGGAGAACTGGAAGCCTCATCCACTCGATAACTCACCGATGCTCCTTCAGCCGCTTTCAAGGACGCTGCCGCTCCGCTGCTTCGAGACGTAAATGGAACGACATTATCGGGTTGCCCAGCGGTAGAATCCGATGAGTCCGATGTGTCAGTTGACGATTGAGCAGGCTCTCGTTTTTCGTCTCCCCAGGACACAATGTCGATCACGGCGATGCCTTCCGACCGCTTAAGACAGGTGGACAGGGAATCCACCAATCGTTCTTGGATGCCTTCCTTCATCACCAAGCGATCGACAACCACCTCAATGTCATGGGAGTTGTTCTTACTGAGTTCGATGGAATCCGATAGATCCCGAACCTCGCCGTTGACACGGACCCGTGCAAATCCTTCTGCTGCGAGACTAGAAAGGAGCTTTTTATGGGTCCCCTTCTTCCCGCGCACAACCGGCGCTAACACCTGAAATCGCGTTTTCATCGGCAGCTCAGCAATGCGATCGCACATCTCATCAATGGTCTGAGGAGAGATAGAGCGATCGCATTCAGGACAATGGGGCGCGCCCGCTCGACCATAGAGGAGGCGTAAATAGTCGTAGATCTCCGTCACCGTGCCCACAGTAGAGCGAGGGTTGTGGGAGGTGGATTTTTGATCAATGGAAATGGATGGACTCAACCCTTCAATCGCATCGACATCAGGTTTATCCACCTGGCCTAAGAATTGGCGGGCATAGGCACTCAAAGACTCGACGTAGCGACGTTGCCCTTCAGCAAAAATGGTGTCAAAGGCGAGGGATGACTTACCAGACCCAGATACACCAGTGAAAACAATTAGCTGGTCGCGAGGGAGTTCAAGATCGACATTCTTAAGGTTGTGCTGTCTTGCCCCTCGAATCCGAATACTATTTTGTTCGAGCGCTGCTTGCAGAGATGGAGACAGCGCAGAATGAGCATGGTTGCCATTGGACGACTGAGACGTCGACGGCTCCACACGCTTTTTTGACTGCTTACCCGTTGCTTTCGCTTTTTTATTCGAGGAAGAAGAGGGAGGTGCAGACTCGGCCATATCAACCTGACGACGCGACTGGGCGATCGCCCACTTTGGTTAAGCACGTTGCGACTCGTCTCAAATGGGTGACCGAACAGCAACGTTTCTTAATAATTTAGGCGATCCAGATGATCTTAGCGCTAATTAGTAAGTTTGCATCAAAAACCCATGAAAAAGACGAGGATACTGGATAGGGCATCCCCGTCTTTTTCAAACCCTAGACAAAATCAAACGTCTGACTACCCAAATCAAGCTCCGACGCTTCAAAACCTTGAACCACGGCAATCAATTCTCGTCGTTCATTGCCAAAAGGCCGCAAGAAAATGGCGCTGTCTGTGGATGATGAGCCACCTCGACGGAAGGGTGATCTCCGAATCACGTAGTCTGATTCAACGCCACTCAGCTGGATGCGATCGCGCCCTGGTTTCAGGTCTCGAATCAGCGCATAGTCACGACGTCCTGCGGATCTGGCCTTGCCGTCATCGTAAAATACACGGCCAGCCTCTCCCAAAATAAAGCGATCGCCACCGCGACCACCAATTAAGGTATCCACTTCCCGAACACCTGCTTCAATCGCGAGATCATCGACGCCAATCAAAACATCGTTACCACGACCGCCAGTCAATGAGTCTCGTCCGTTTCCCCCAATCAGTTGATCGTTCTGAGCACCCCCATCAAGGATGTCATCACCCCCACTACCACGTAGCTCATCTTTTCCACGGCCTCCCTCAAGCAGATCCGATTGCAGCCCTCCGTCCAGGGTGTCATTACCGCTACCCCCATCCAGACGATCGATTCCATTCCCACCAAGCAGGATATCGTTACCGCCATCGCCTTCTAGGCGGTCATCACCGGCACCGCCAATCAGCTCGTCATTGTCGGCTCCCCCACGGAGCTGATCGTCACCATTCCCACCGTCTAACGTATCGTTGCCACGGCCGCCGTCGAGTTCATCGTCGCCCTTTTCCCCAAACAGCTCATCTCTATCAGCGCCACCATCTAGCTGATCATCACCATCGCCACCAAACAGCTCGTCCTTGCCGATTCCACCCTCTAATGTATCGTTGCCATCATCCCCATTGAGGACATCATCACCGACATCGCCAAACAGCTCATCATCATCATCGCCGCCACTGAGCGTGTCGTTGCCACGGCCACCCGATAGGATGTCGTCCCCATCATCGCCCTCTAGTTCGTCGTCACCGTTGTTTCCGTTCAGAACGTCGTCCCCATCGCCCCCCTCTAGTTCGTCGTCATCCTCTCCTCCAAACAACGTGTCATCATCGTCTTCGCCTCGGAGGACGTCTTCTCCGTCACCCCCTCGAATAACGTCGTCGCCATCGCCGCCGTCTATGTCATCATCGCCGTCATTGCCTTCGAGGTCGTCGTCATCATCGCCGCCATCGATGCGGTCATCATCATCGCCGCCCCGAATCTCATCTTCTCCCGATCCTCCTGAAATGCGATCATCGCCATCGTCGCCTTCGATTTCATCGTCTCCAGAGTCTCCGAAGAGGGAATCATCGCCATCGTCGCCTTCGATTTCATCGTCCCCAGAGCCACCTGAGATGGAATCATTGCCACCTTCTCCCTCGATCTCGTCGTCTCCTCCAAAACCTCGAATCGTGTCCCGGCTAGATGTTCCATTAATTCTGTCGTTAAACCTCGTACCGTTAATTTGTGCCATTTTTTGTTGACTCCATTTCCTAAAACATCAACCATCTACTGCAAGGACACGTCGGATAGTCCTACGTGTCGACATTCATCATGAGCCTTCGAGCTGTGAGCCTTCGTCGATAAAAGGTCTGAACACATGATGTGGCTCTTCAGTAACGCGCTCAACGTCAATAGTGCTTTCAAATAACGTGACTGAGATAACCCCATTGGGCAGGCAACCTCTGCTCTCCAATGGCCACCTCTACCAACGCCTCCATGAGAGGTCTGGATAGAGGTGGCCATTCATCAATAAGGATGCTGCTCACGACTTGTCTTGTTGGTGTATAACCCGTGCGTTAATGCCAATAATCAATGCCAACGGTTGATTGAGAAACCCCATTAAGTGTTGTCGGTAGCACCTCAGCATCCCCATGCTGAGAATGGCTCAACACGTGATAATTTCTCAACCGATACCCAATGTTAGGCATGGGACATCGGAGCTAACCGTTGAGCTGTGACACCTTGTCGCTAACATCCATATTCTTCTGAAGAATCCCTATCAATATCCAAAAATGTACAGTCGTTGCTGAGAAATACTTGTGACGTTTCTAGACTGTAAACAGTCCATCCCAAACGTGCCTCGCTTCAGGAAGCCATCATCAGCGCTGTATGAATCCTAGATACTAGAATGAGCGATCGCCGCCCCTACTCCATCCTCCAATAAGGTGAGTATGTATTCCAATAAGGTGACTGTGTCTCATAGAATCGCAAAACAACCCTAAAATTACTTAATTTTGTCTGTTTAACCTGAGATTTAACGCACAATATTGACGATTGACGTTAACTTTTGTAATGCGCTTGAGTGGATTGGTTGTAAAATTGTTTACATAGAGCCGTCGAACACAGTAATGTTCAGACCGAGGCTGAGTGCCAATGTCACGGGGTTTTAGTACAACCTCACCAAGACATGGTAATGATTTAGTGAAATCACTCAACCAACTTTAAATTTCAGTATTGCCATCCCCTCTTTTCCCGGAAATCATCTCTATCCATCAGGATCTTCATGTATGCGGCGTTGAGCAATGGGTGCCCCCGCTGCAACCATCCTTAAGATAGTTAATTCAAACCTTTAATTCACATCATTCAGATCCCTCTCAGAAGGGACTCTCCTCATGAGATACACCATTTCAAAATTCTCTACTTTTTACGCTCGATTGGCTGTGTTGGGACTTGTCCCGATCGCCCTGGCAACGGTTCATTTGCCTGCCTTCGCTCAAAATTCAGCCAACTTTGGCGTCATCACACTCTCATCACCATCACAACCGCCACAGGGAGCTACTCGCGGACATACTCAGGGGGCCGTTCCTCTCGCATCTATCACCCGCAACGATAATCAAGGCAATCTATGTGTTGGGTTTGCAGCGTCCGAGCCAGATCATATCCTTCAGGTTGATCAAGATTTGGGGGCGATCGCCATCCGTGTTGATAGCAATGGCGGAGATACAACGCTGCTGGTGCAAGCTGAAGATGGCAGAACCTGGTGTGGCGATGATGTTGGCAATTCAACAGATGCGCGTGTTCAGATCAATAACCTGGCCTCAGGAGATTATCGGGTCTGGGTCGGCTCCTTTGACCCAGGAACCCGATACCAATACCAGTTGATCATCAACTAAGTGAGAACTGTAGTTTTCCCGTATGGTTTGGGTTTAAGACAACATGATGAGCGAATTATTCAGGGTTCTCCCACCTGCGATTAATGTTTTATGAGCGGTTGAGCGCTAGTATAGTCATTGGTCATTTGCAGAGCTAGGACGTTAAACTGTGCTATCAACTATTGCTGAGGATCTCCGCATCATCTTCGAACGCGATCCGGCAGCCCGTAATTGGTTGGAGGTAATACTGTGCTATCCCGGTCTACAAGCGCTGGTGCTCCACCGCATGGCTCACGTTCTGTACCGCATTCGACTGCCTCTACTGCCTCGCCTTGTGTCCCACCTATCTCGCTTCTTCACAGGTATTGAAATTCATCCAGGGGCTCAAATTGGCAAGGGCGTCTGCATTGACCACGGCATGGGCATTGTCATTGGTGAGACTGCCATTATTGGCGACTATTGCTTGATTTATCAAGGTGTCACTTTGGGAGGAACGGGGAAGGAAACGGGTAAGCGTCACCCGACTCTTGGTGAAAACGTTGTGGTTGGAGCGGGCGCGAAAGTTCTTGGAAATCTGCAAATTGGCAATGACGTCAGGATTGGAGCCGGGTCCGTTGTGCTCCGAGACGTCCCTTCAGACTGTACTGTTGTCGGCGTTCCTGGGCGGATTGTTTATCGTTCGGGAGAAAAGGTCGATCCGTTGGATCATGGTCTTCTACCTGATTCAGAAGCCCGCGTGATTCGTCTGTTGGTTGACCGCATTGAGTCCTTAGAACAACAGGTTCAGACATTACAAGAACAGGCTCAAGTGCCTACCTCCAGTGAGGAAGACGATCGAGTTCCACAGACTGTTTCGACTGACATGGTTTCGAGTACTGCGAACTATTCGACCACGACGAACCATATGATGGAACCGGTTGATTCGATCAAAGAACTGTTTGCCATGGCGGCTGGGTCTTCGCCAAAGGATTCACTCACGAGCTGCCGCATCCAAGACCGAGTCATTGAAGAGTTTTTGGATGGTTCTGGTATCTAACGTCTCAACTAAATGAAGGGCTTGTCTTTGTACGGCGGGATGCTGGGGTGCGGAGCACCCCAGCATCCCGCTAAATTTTTCCCGGCTTAATGTAGATAGGCATAAATAGACTCGCTTTAAAACCCTGGGTCGCTTCCCGGAGGGTCGCTCCCCAGGTTTTTTTTAGTCTAATAACGATAGAACCCATCAAACCCTGTGTCGCGGCAGAAAAAGGTTTGATGAGCTTGAATTGTGCCTAGGGACTTATCTCATCGTCTTTTCGTTTTCATGTCTTAGCGGAGATGAACGTCTGGAGATGAACGTCTTTGTGATGGGTTGATGTCATCGGCCACGTTGAAAAGCATATCAATCCCCCCACAGTCATCCATAAACGCCCTACAATTTGGAGCGATAGATTGAGCATAATGAAGACCTATGACCATTCATCCAATGTTACGCGCTGCCTTTGACCAAAACCGTGCCCTGAAAGTAATTAGTGGCCTGACCAATTTTGATGCTGAACGAGTTGCTGCAACCGTCAAAGCAGCTGACCAGGGCGGCGCTACATTCGTCGATATTGCCGCAAATCCTGACCTAGTGACAATGGCTCGTCAGTTAACTCATTTACCGATTTGCGTGTCTGCTGTTGAAGCACAAGCGTTTGTGTCTGCGGTTGACGCGGGTGCTGATTTGATTGAAATCGGGAATTTTGATGCGTTTTACGCCCAAGGAATTCGCTTTGACGCTGATGATGTGTTGTCATTGACGCGCGAAACCCGTGCATTGCTGCCCCACATCACGCTGTCGGTCACCGTTCCCCATATTCTGCCCCTCGACCAACAAGTTCGTTTGGCAGAAGAGTTGGTTGATGCGGGTGCCGATATTATTCAAACGGAAGGTGGGACGAGTAGCAGCCCCACTCATGCAGGATCGTTAGGACTCATTGAGAAAGCAGCTCCCACGTTAGCCGCGGCCTATGAAATTTCTCGCGTGGTGGATGTCCCTGTGCTGTGTGCATCAGGCCTGTCGAGCGTGACAGCTCCCTTGGCGATCGCCGCAGGAGCCTCTGGCATTGGTGTCGGATCTGCCATTAATCAGTTGAACAGTGACGTTGCCATGGTTGCCGCTGTGCGTAGCCTGGTTGACGCCCTTGGCACCGTCAGCCGCAACACGGTTCGCGTCTAAAGGCGGCAGCTTTAAGACGGCAGCTTTAAGACGGCAGCTTTAAGACGGCAGGGGCACACAGCTGTGCGCCCTACTGTTTCTGTTGTTCCCCATTTGTTGTGAGATGTGTTGCGAGCAATGCTCAAGCCAACTCTGTCAAGGCTGGATTGTGCATCTAATGTGCATCGAAGTCGATAGGCATCAATCAACTCACTTGAAAACCCTGGGGAGCCTCCCGGAGGGGCGCTCCCCAGGGTTTTAGTTTTTCAGTGTAATAATGCCGAGCTACTGAACACGTTGCTTAGACGACAGCATCGGCATGACGTTCTCTGCTGGTGTGCAAAAACCCTAGCGTGACATCAGACACGGGGTACACTGCAGGCAGAGTCAGCTTGAATCGTTTTGAATACCTGGTCTGCACATCTGTTTTGCATAGCATTAACCCGTTTCTGCCACCGTCTACTTTTATTCCCCATGTTGAAGCCCCAGAACAACCACCGGACATTGCCTGGTGGTTTGTGTTTGTGGGCGATCGCCTGTTGGTCACTGAGAAGGGCGATCGCATCACGTTGCCCCAGGTGTCGCAGCTGGCTGTTCTGGGATTGACGGCGATGCGATCGCAGTTTTTGGGGTGGCTGGATGGGGTGGCGTGCTATTCCGCAGACCTGGATCGGGAGGCGTTGAGAAAACCGCCGGAGGGCTATCGCTTTGAGAAGCTGCGGGAGTTATATGGGGTGCTGGATGATGGAGTGTTTGCGATCGCCGGACGCGCTATCCAGATTGTGACGTGGGATCGAAACCATCTGTTTTGTGGCCACTGCGGTACGCCAATGGAGCAGAGCATCACGGAGCGCGCCAAGCATTGCCCGAGCTGCGGGTTACGCAACTATCCGCGGCTGTCGCCAGCGGTGATTATGCTGGTGGCGCGGGGCGAGGAGGTGCTGTTGGCACGGTCGTCGAGGTTTCGACCGGGGATGCATAGCGTGTTGGCGGGGTTTGTGGAGCCGGGGGAATCGTTGGAGGAGACGGTGGCGCGGGAAGTGCGGGAGGAGGTGGGTGTTGAGGTGACGAACATTCGCTACTTTGGATCGCAGCCGTGGCCATTTCCCCATTCGCTAATGATTGGGTTTATGGCGGATTATGCGGCGGGGGACATTGTCATTGATCCGGTAGAGATTGAGGCAGCGGATTGGTTTCACACGTCGGCGTTGCCGCCAGTGCCGGGGCCATTGAGCATTGCAAGACAGTTGATTGATGCGTTTGTGGCAAAGACAGACAATTAGGCTAAAGTCAAATGGTTTCTAGACCCGTTTCAATGTCGTCTGTATGTCATCAAATCAGCGTCGCTACCTGGCAAGTCCCGAAGGTGTGAAGCAGCTCCAGGCTGTAAAAGCCCGTTTAAAGTTGACCTATGGTGGCATTGCACAGCAGGCCGGGGTAAGCGCTAACACTGTCAGTCGATTGTTTAATCCTGATCGGGGCAAGCGGGTCAGTGAATCCAGCATTGTGGCAATCGCAACGGTGCTCGGGTTATTACCCGAGGCAATTGTGTCAGCGGACACATGGAATCCCGTCTCTGAAGAAGATGAGGCATTTGCTGAAGCAGAGCGTCGTATCCAAAAAGCCCTCGCAAAAAACGCAACTGAAACTGAATTAGATTTGTCAAGGTTAGAGCTTCTTTCCATTCCAACCTCAATTGGACAGCTCAGCAATCTGACTTGGCTTGACCTCTCCCAAAATCAACTCAGCACGGTGCCGAAGGAATTGGGCCAGCTCAGCAATCTGACTTGGCTTGACCTCTCCCACAATCAACTCAGCACGGTGCCGAAGGAATTGGGCCAGCTCAGCAATCTGACTCGGCTTGACCTCTCCCACAATCAACTCACCACGGTGCCGAAGGAATTGGGCCAGCTCAGCAATCTGACTCGGCTTTACCTCTACCACAATCAACTCACCACGGTGCCGAAGGAATTGGAGAACGTAAGAGCACACGACAGAACTCCAGTCACGACATTCGAGAACGTATGCAGCCTACTGAGTGAAA
>JBCCWF010000073.1:0-18046 GCA_039194035.1 Cyanobacteria bacterium P01_E01_bin.6
CTTCAAAAGAGCCCGATCTCTCCACTCATTACCCGATTGGCCAACTTTAATAGCTGGTCCAATATCTGCTGCGAGTGTTACCCAGAATGGCCTGTTTTTGAACCATCCCAAAAACTTAACGATCGAGATCGTCATACAATATTACCTTACATACCTCAACTCGTTGAAATCATTTGCATGCCAGATTGTGGCTCTCAGTCTGAGTTGATCTTGGCAGCGAAGACCCACAAGCTCAGAGAGATCCAGCATATGTTGCCAGACCGAATTCGAGCACAACCAGATCGACTGTTATTATCGGTAACAGGCTCCAAGTCGCTTTCCGTACAGAGCAGAACAGTGCTGGCAAAACAGAGTAATACTCCATTCCGCCGATCAACCCTATCTTAAAGAATAAGACATGCACACACCCTAAAGGTTTCGAATTCTTATTCGCCTAAGATAGGAGCCTGAGGATAAACCTCTAGAGATCTTGAAGACAATCGTTTATAAGAGCACTTCGAATAGGTGTTTTCATTTTTTGCTTAGGCTAAGAAGGCAAAAGCCAAATGCTTTACTATTATTTTAGGGTAAACAGCGCTCAATATAGATAGTATTTTACCAGTGTTTGTATCGAGATTGATGTTTGTCGATACATTGCTTAAATGATACTTCAAGCAAACATTAATGTATTGAAAATATTTTCTACAAGTTTTATAAGAGTTGGGGATTGACACTTGCTGGTATCTTTTCGAATTTGAAACTTGCTTGCTGCCTTTGAGGAATGAGCCCTTGCTTAGTACTAAGTTGAGCCAAACGAAGAGAGTGGCATGCGATTATGGCGAGCGTTTAAAGGAGCCCAGTCGCGATGGGTTTGTCCAACAGATCCTTTACAACTGTTTTGCAGGCAATTGGCCATCCTCAGCGCAACTAAAAGCGTACAGTCCGCAACAGGTCATTTTTCGATTGGAGCGTAATTCTGATTCCATGTATTTCCTTTTGGCTGGGGCTGTAAAGTTGTCTAGCGTCCGAGCAAATGGAGATGAATATGCAACTGCACTGATGCCAAAAAACAGTATCTTTGGGGCCTTTCCGTTTCTCAAGCGCGTTAATTCTATCCATTCGGGGCAAGCGATCGCGCTAGCGCCATCAATTCTATTATCTATCAATGTCGAACAAATTGAGCGAATGTTGATAGATAATCCTGAGTTTGTAGAAGCTCTGTTGCACTGTTTAACCGCGCGAAACTTGGAATCTCGGTGGTTTGTCAACCTACTGGCAACGAAACACATCAGTGCGAGACTAGAGCAATTTTTGGTACTACTTTGCCAGTATTTTGGAGTGCCTCAAGCCAAAAAGATACAGATCGATCTAGCACTGACCAATCAAGATATCGCCCAATTGATTGGAGGTGTCCTAGATACAGTCACGATGGAATTGGGGCGGTTGCAAGACAGCGGATACATATCACTCGACAAAGGAAGAATCGTTGTTCATCGGCTCGAACAGTTGCTTGCGCGTTGTAAGTTGAACAACATACGTTGGAACGAGCATGCTCCAAGATTTTCAACTTAAAGCATTATTTCCAATCAAACGATTCTGTATTTCTAGCTTGCGAACGTATCGTTATTGACTATAGCAGTCCGCTTACTACCCGAATCCATTGAAACACCTCTTATAGACTGGAGGTAGACTGGCAGGCTAATCAAAGTGCACTCCGAGCGAACACCGTTTCCTTAGTTAACTCGGGGCAGAATTATCGACCCTTCTCCCCTCACTGTGCCTCCGGATACTCCTCTGTCCGAGGCTGTTGTCCTACTGGTCAAAGCCCGAACCAGGGAATTCTTGATATCAGACCATCCCCAATTTTCTGCTTCATCTGATGATTTGAATCAATGGCCGGTGTGCGAGCTATCGGTTCGCAACCGCTGAATATCTTGGATGGGAGGAGCACCAAACATGCGCGAATATTCGCGACTAAATTGCGAGGGGCTTTCGTAACCCACTTGGTAGGCAGCCTGGGTGGCGTCAGAGTCTTCAGCAAGCATTAGACGGCGCGCCTCTAATAGCCGCAATTGCTTTTGATATTGCAGCGGACTCATGGACGTGACGGCTTTGAAATGGCGATGGAACGATGAGGTAGACATGTTAGCTTGCTCTGCCAGTATTTCAATCCGCAGTGTTTGAGCAAAGTCCGTTTTGATCTGCTTGACCAGGCGGGAAATTCGCTGCATGTTGCTGCCGGAGGTGGCAATTTGCCGAATCGCTTCACCATACTCGCTTGCGAGCAACCGGTAATAGATTTCGCGGACGATCGCGGGGGCTAGAAATGGAATATCCTGCGGCGTGTCTAACAACCGAGTCAGTCTGAGAGCACAATCCATCAGCGACAAATCGATTTCCCCGACAGTCAACCCTCGCAACGAGCAGGCTTTTGCCCTCGACCTGAGTTGCATTCCGGGGTTGGGACGGGGTTGGGCAGCTTGAATTTGGGAGTCGACTTCGTAGAGTAGGGCAGTGGATAGGTTTAGTAAAAAGCCAAGGAATGGCGTCTCGGGTGTGGCTTCAACGATAAAAGCTCTAACGGGCAGTTCCACAGACACTATCAAGAATTGACCGACACCGTACCGGTAGGTGTCCTCACCTAGCAATATCTCTTTGCTGCCCTGAACGATGATGGCGATCGCCGGTTTGTAGATGCTGCACACTGTTGTGGAAGCATCGTCCCGAAGAAACTCTAGTTGAGCAATTGCAGTGGAGTGAATGCCATTGTTCCCACCATCCGTATGTTTTGTTATCTGGGCTGCGAGGTCAGCGCAATAACTGGCGATCGAGTCCTGGTTCGTCTGTTGACTCTTCATGTTGAGAGTAAATTCGGCGATTGAAACCACAGGTTCATTGTAGAAACTCGTCTTTTCTCCAACATCTCTTTTGAGAGAATTAGGCAATAACCTGCCAGGTTTGGGTATTTAGGGTTCTTTGTGTTCAGTCTACGATCGACTTATATCAGGCAAGGACTGAAAGGATAAGGTAATGACACAGGACACAAGAAAAATTGCATTAGTGACCGGATCGAGTCGAGGATTAGGCAAGAATACGGTACTTGCGTTGGCCCGGAATGGTGTGGACGCGATCGTGACCTATCGTAGCAGCGAAGCTGAGGCGAACCAGGCTGTCTCTGAAATCACCGCACTGGGCAGAAAAGCGGTTGCCCTGCAGTTAGACAGTTCTAATACCCAAACATTTGAGGATTTCGTTGGGCGTGTACAGCAGTCTCTAGCAACAATCTGGCAAGCCGAGCGGTTTGACTTCTTGGTCAATAATGCTGGAGTTGGTTTCACACAGCCATTTACAGAGATTGATGAGAACAGTTTCGATCGCCTGTTCAACGTGAATGTCAAAGGTGTTTTCTTCCTAACGCAGGCATTACTACCCTTGATGAACGACGGTGGACGCATCGTGAATATCTCGTCAGGACTGGCCCGGTTTACCCTGCCGGGGTTCGCCGCGTATGCCAGTGCGAAGGGAGCGATTGAGGTGTTGACTCGATATTTGGCAAAGGAATTGGGGGAGCGACAAATTGCGGTAAATGTCGTGGCTCCAGGTGCGATCGCGACTGACTTTGGTGGAGGAGCTGTCCGCGACAATCGGGAGCTGAACGCATTTATCGCGTCGCAAACGGCCCTCGGACGAGTGGGGGTGGCTGACGATATTGGCGGCGCGATCGCCTCTCTCCTATCTGAAGACAACCGCTGGATTAACGGTCAAAGACTCGAAGTCTCTGGCGGCATGTTTCTCTAACTCAGCCAGAGTTCGACAGCTATCATCTCTAGCCCTTCTCTCGCATTGGGAGAAGGAAGCAAGAACCTTCAACGAGTGATCCGAAAGTCTCAAACACGCCGGAAATTTCTCGCCTCAAATATTCTGTAGACCTGCATCTACGGGAACTTTCTGGCTATGTAGAAGCCGTAGCTGAAGTACAGTTTGAATGTTTCAAACACCGCAATTTCCTCAATCTCAGCATCTACCAGAGCCTGTGCCTCGTCGTTATGAGAATGCCGATTGAGAAAGGCATCGAACCTACCTTGCAACGGATGGTAGTAATTATCCAGCCAGCAGCGCTCGGGCAGAACGAAGTAACCCAATGGTGAGTAGCCAGCTTGTTCCAGGACTTTGATTTTGGCCGAAGCCGTCTCTATCTCCGGATATTGAGCGTCCCAGTACGATTGAATGTCATCGGGTCGGAGATCGCTAAGCCACGTAATTTCCGACACGGCTAGTACACCGTTTGGTTTTAGAAACTGTCGCCAATAGCGAACTCCCGACTCAAAACCGATATTGTAAATAGCCCCCTCAGACCAAATGACATCGAGTTCGTTTGGTGAAAATTCCAGCTCTTCCATCGAGCCGACGGTAGGATGAACGACCCGACCCAATCCGCTAGCATCGACCTTACTCTGCAATACATCGACGAACTCGGGAACGAAGTCTACGGCAACAATGTCTGCATTCAGCCTGTTGGCCAAACACAGCGTAGAGGCCCCTGTCCCGCACCCTAAATCAGCAACCTTTAACCAGCGGGATTCGTCAAGTGAGGCCAGAGTGATGGCACGATTTGTTTCAGAATCGCCGCCAGGTCCTTGTCGATCGCCATGCTTGTGCAAATCGACCAATAGCTCTAGATTGTCCAATGTCTAGTCAGGAATTTGAAGCAACCGCATTTCACAGCCATTCCAAGTGTATTCTTCCTGAGGATTAGAGCCAATCTCTTCCGTAGCAGTAGTTAGTTACTCCAGAACCGCTATAGTCTCACCCCAACAGAAACGTAAGTTCCTCCAGAGTTGACGAATACTTTCGAATCCCCGGCCGAAATATTCAATTACTTTCGAGTTATCGCGAGCAGTCGCTCAACTTGGATACCAGTTTTTAGCTGCAGTGAATTGAGCAAGTCATCATTAGAAAGAAATTGTGGAGCGATAAATTGGGTTTTCTTTCCCGAACGGCAAGTAATAGTAATGTACTCAACCATAACGATCCCTACGTAAGCTCCGCGGCTCCGAATTTTTTGAAGCTGCACCTCGATTTTTATCACATCACCAGTATTGATATACAGACTCGGCAAGAGCAAGCGGCGTACCAGGATTTCGGTGCAGCCAACCTCAACGGCTGGTTTTCGAGCGTACCAACGATATCGTATGGCAAAGCCACAAAGGAACGCGCCAGAAATAATCAACACTATTCCTTCATCATGAAGATCATCTACCCCTGCAAATATAAAGACGACTCCGAGAAAAAATGAAATGAGTACAGTAGAGATAATAAAAATATTAGCTTGCTCTCTCCAGAAAATATCGGCGTTTTCTAGTTTAGAATTGCTGTCACCCACGGCTACTCCGCTCAGTTTTTTGTCTGGTTTGATAGCAAAACGATTCAGGCTGAAGATAACCGAGAATGACGCCTCAACACGGCGATCGCCGAACATAGCCCATGTCCCCCGATCGCGATGCGAGTCTGGCAATAGTACAAAAGTTACGAATGACACTCTCACCCACGTAGCCAGAGACCTCCAGGTGAAACTGAACTCCGAAGTGCGGATAAATCGTCGAAGCCATAGCTTCTACCTCGTAGTGTGCGGATGAAGCTAGTAATTTGAAGTTTGTCGGTAGGGTAATGCCCTCGCAATGATCCTCTGTCACCGGAAATCGGGAGGGCAGGTTACGGAACAACTCATGCTGAGTCATGACCTTGATCGCTTCCGATCCCCTTCGCTCATCACCACGAAATGCTTTGCTTCCGTGCCGTAGGGCTAAAGCCTGATGTCCGAGACAAATCCCAAGTATCGGCAACTCCAACCGATCGATGAATTCAAATTGCTGAATAAGATCCTTACTCCCTCTGCGATCGGTAAAGAGGTGTGGACCACCAGATATAACGACCCCATCAAATCTGGCGAAGTCACATTCATTCGCTTCTGCTAAAGGAACATTCCAAATTTGACAGTCGTTGCCTTCCACAATTGAGGCAAGCTGTTGAACTTTACTGCTTCCACAATCAATCACAGCAATGGTGGACATAGCTCACGAGTCACGCACAGCATACATAAATCACAATTCAGCCAGAAGCAGATCGAGGCTCTACCAAAACCCAATCACCTAGAGAGCGATCGCCCCTCCATCCATTGCATTGTCCTCCGATCTCTAAACTGCTGTCACTCAGTAGCTTGGCGCAAATAAGTGTAGGGTGCACGTTTGTGATCGCAATTCATCTCACGTGCTTGCAGGTCAAAAGCTGTGTCGAACGAGCTGACGATGTCTAGGAAACTCATCACTTCATATGATCATCTGCCTAACTTAAATAGTAAGAAAGTAGCTATAGTTTAGGCTTTCGGGCTAGGTAATTCCAAGACTTGCTTCAGTTGAGTCAGGGCTCTGGCCGATTCAGCTCTGATGCGATGTCGAAGAATCAGCCAGTTAAGCATGGCCAAGAACGGATTCGGCATATCGTAAACGAATTCTCGTGTAAACCTTGTACCAGCACCATCTGCCGATAATGTGTACGTGATGGTACCTCTGCCACCATCTTCTGTTTGACCTTCGATAACCCATCTAGAGGGTCGTTCTCGTTCACGGGCGGTCCAAACGACGCGACCCTTTCGTCCGGCTACTTGATAGTCCTCTGTAACCTGTTCCCCAATGTCCAACGAATGGTCAGAGGAACCAACAACCTGAATGGATGATGGGTGCCATTGCGGCCAATTATGGGGCACAGTAACAAAATCAAAAACAATGTCTGGAGATTTATCAATGAAAATTGCTGTTTGGATATGAGTCATACTGCTGCTCATGCCAATTCACTATGTAGCTCAACTTAATACCTGACGACAACAACCTGTCCAACAAAGGCTTGTGGCGTAATGCCTTGGATGATTAAGCTTGTCGTTACATAGACTTAGTATCACCTATTAATTCACCTGAGATTCAACCAAGTGTCCCGACGACTCTGAAGCATGGGTTTTCATCCCACTGCGTCACCGAAACCCCCGTCGTCGATCCTAAAGAAAGACCCTCCATTAGCCTAGGTAGCCGCTAGCAACTGCTCCGCATCGTCATCTTGCATATTAAATCCGGGAATCATTGAACAAAGACACTGCCTCCACATTCATGAAGTCATCATCATCATCTTCAGATAACAACAGGTACTGAACGAGGTCATTTCAGCCTAGAGTTGTACAACTACATTTAATATGAGCCCCCTTGGTGACAGTAATATTTCTAGCTTCTAAAAAAATATCAGCCCTGACAGGCGAACCCAATTAACATCAAAAAACATAATTGAATAGATCGAACATAGCTAGATCTCAGCTCTATTCAATCTATCTTCATGAATAAATATCCCTAGTGAATTACATTCATGCGTATCATTCAACTCATTATGTGTAAGAGGACAGAAGGGTCCTTCATGACTTCTATGCTTGCCCCAAATAAGCTTATAGCCTTCCTCAAAGAGTGGTTTGACGATCTCTTTATTTGAAAGGCCAAACGAATTAATTGCTTGTGGCGAATCGAATTCAAGCAGAATAAAAGGCTTAGAAAATTCGATTGTTTTCATAGCACCCGGAATAATTTTAGCTTGGAAACCTTCAACATCAATCTTCATCAGATCTGGGAAGACACCTGTTCGTTCACACCAATCATCAACAGACCAGAAGTCAATATAGTCAACATTATGACTGGCTCTTAAATATTTTTTTCTGGCAAGTATTTTTTTTGCGTCACGCTTCAGTCGTTTTGAAAAGACCATTATTTTGTCCTTCAAACTTAAATCACTATAGCTTGTGAGTGAAAATTCTTTGACAACAGATTTCTTATTCTTCTCAGATGAATCTGAGAATGCACAATTATATGGATGCAGTCTTGTTATGTCTAAATGCTGATTATTAGTGATATTATTTTGCATTGTTGAGAATGACTTTGGATTCATTTCAAATGAATATACACTGACCGATCTTGCTAAGGCTAAAGACAGTAATGAGAAATACCCATAGAGGGCTCCAATGTCAAATATATTGTTGACAGAGTTAGATTGCGCAAGAATTGTTTCTATAACGGCAATCATCCCAGGTTCATGAATTTGTCCTGATTTATGCTTGTTAAGCATCCATTGCTTTGAACCACCTTGCTCGGCCTCATCAGCTTTAGCTGAAAAGTAGATTGGCTCGTAAGGCTGGATGCGTAGAGTCTGTCTATCAGGGGAGTCATTGAATTTGTATGTGAGCGAACCTAAACGTCGATTTATTTTTGTACAGAATCGTTGGCTTGTTAGCATTAGATCGTCTTGTAGGGTTGATAGGTTTCACCTGAACACTAAATACTTTCTAAGTATCAAAGCATTGCCAAATATTGATGAGTAGTAAGATTTCCACTCACCACCTATTAGGGGGGTAAGAGGGATACATTCGGATAAGCACCTAAAAACGTCAGCTCGACGGATCTACTTAAGTCCGATTTTTGCCTCGCAGCACAGCGAAACCATTAGGGGTCAAGTCTATTGCTCCCTTTTCCCAAAGCGGGAGAAGGGTTGGGAATGAAGGGAGAAAAGTGTTTAGCAGTTCAGATACGCAACATAATACTCTCCATAAATAAAATAGTCGGAAATTTCCCGTAGAATTTTGCTCTACTGGTATGGCTTTATCCGCTTAAAATCTCGTATCTAGTGTGTAGTGAGGATGGATCTGCTCAGAAGCCTTTAAATACGCCAGAAAAAGCTGCTAGATAGCGTGCGGGTTCACCCGCAGGAAACACTGCTCGTATCGTAACGAGCAAATATACGATCATTGGATACGGCGCTTTATCCTGTTTCATAACAAATATAAACCGACAGAGATGATATCCCAAAACACGAAATCTTCCTGAGTCATTGTGCAGTATCCGAGCAAACGGCTAAGAAACCTCGAATAGGTTGTTGTCCCTGCACTACTGATGAGAACAATCTACTTAATATTGCGCTAAGGCTCACATTGTTAACTGCTTGGTCAAGCGCTAGGGTAAAAACCACAATTAATGAACAACCACCAGGCTAATCCATAATTTGCTAAAGCAAATGTGGGAAGAATAATCCTCTTAAATCGTGTTCCTTTTGGCCCGCGTACCACAGAGGCAGCAGTTGCAAGCCCCAGTAGAGCGGAGGAGAGGAGCCCACCCAAAATAGCGAACAGGGCCACGATTCGAGGCCCAGATATGAAACGGTACGCTTCTGGGTCTCCCACCCAATATTGAACTGGGCCATATGCTCCAGGAATTTTGAGCGCAAATGCCAAGACAATCGTTAACCAAATCCACGAGCCAATAGCAAGTGTTATCAGCCCGAGAATCGCCCGAAGGGGAGTCTTGCAGCCTAGTACGTTGAGATCGAGAACCCACCCACCGATCGTAATGACAGCAGTCAAGCTAGTTGAGATGGTGGTGAGACTCATGGCAGCTAGTTATTGAATATACAGACTTAGTTCAGCAGCTCTAATCAAAAGCGCATGATGTTAAATCCAGCTTCTATAGCCCTCAAGTTTTAGGCTGAACTATCAGTTTGCCCCCTAGAGACGTTGCGACTTATGCAACAGTGGAAAATGTAGGATTTCCGTTTAGTGGTAGTGCTTTGTATTGTCCTTCCCGACTGTATCCCTTGATTACCCATAAGCTTGCAAGCAAAAATATAATTGCAGGGCTATATGTATTGAGCCAACTTAAATGACAATGATGATCTGGTTCAAAAGACAGCTCTATTATCACAGAATTGAATTAGATTATTCGACATCCAAAATCTGTTTCGTATAGTTTATCGTGTATCTTTCATGAGCAAAAAATCAAATTTCGTTAACAAGCATATAAATCAATTTAACGTTGTAAGATCCTCAGTCTCCATAAGGACTCGAAAGTTTCTATATTGCATTTAATTAGGCCAATCAACTTACTGGCAACTGCTAATTCAACTGGGGCTTTTAAATAGTCAAATCATTAATCAGAGACTGTAACGCTGGTTTAAATTTTTCGGGAGTGATTTTGTGTAATCGGAGCTGGTTGCAGTGATTGAACTGTAGAAATAAGTCTAATTCTTTGCGTAAGGCAAGGAACAAGGCATCGATTTTTAAAACGGTGGGTTCGAGGGCGAGGTGGTGAATATGTAGCACTTCCTCCTTTCGCTCGGCTTTGCAATCCATTCGAGCAACTAGCTTTCCATCCCACAGAATGGGTAGGGAGAAGTAACCGTATTGGCGTTTGGCCTTAGGGACATAGCACTCGATGAGATAGTCAAATCCAAACAGAGCCTTCATGCGCTTGCGCTGAATAACAAGGTTGTCGAATGGTGAGAGTATTTTGAGTTTGCGCCGGGCTAACCGTTTATTTAGGAGTGCCAGTGAAGCTGGTAACGCATAGTAGTACGTATCGGCGACGCGTACCTGTACTAGCTCTTTGGCAGACACCATATCTTCCAGGGTCGCAGCAACAAGCGGCCTCATGTTGTTTTGCAAATAGGTGATTTCGGCTGACTGACCTAAGCCGTTTGCGCGCAAATAGCGCGTAATTAGAAATCGGGCGTATTCGGTTGGCTCGGGTCGAGAGGTGTCGGTGCCTGGTGGTAATACCCGCTCGGTGAGATCGTAAACTTTGTGAAAGTTGACCCGGCGTGGCACCATGAGATCCCCCTGCATAAACAGGTATTCCAGGGCGCGTTTGGCGGGCTTGGTGTTCCAGTCACCGATTTTTTTACCAGTGTGCTCAAAGTCTTTGGCCATTAAAGGACCTTCGGTGGCAATACGCTTGAGCACTAATTTCATCATCTGTTCGTCGCGCTTATACCAATGACGCTGAGCGCCGGTTGCGAGCGCATGTTTGCGAGGCAGGCTAAACCGGTAGTCACAAAAGGGGCGGTAGGCGGCCGCATGAGACCAGTATTCAAACACCTGTTTGCTGGAAAGGAGTCGATCGAGCTGGGAAGCGGTGTAGCGAGAATTACGATTCCACAGGGTGTGGTGATGGGCGCGCTGAACGACGGAGAGGGTATCGATTTGGATATAGCCCAGGTGCTCGATTGTTGAGAGTGTAGCTGCAGTTGAACTCTCGGCTTGATTCGGCGGCGGCAACCACTGTGAGAGTAAGACCAGTTTTCTTGCTTGTGGAATAGAGAGTGATTCTTTCATGTGCTAGCAGTTTCTAGCAATCCGATCCGCCCCGCAACAGATAGGGGGAATCAAAATCTTGGTGATACGCAGAAAGCACATTCTTTCATAACGATCGAGATCGCTGGGCGGGCGGACCAACATGAGCGATCGTGGAAAAACCGATAACGTAGCCCGCTCCGATGCGTCGCTTTGTTATGCAGACATTTTGCGTTCAAGTGTAATCGTATCGGAGTAATCCCCGTCACCATATGTGCTTGTTCGATCTGCGAGCGACAACCGGGATGCTAGAAAACCAGCCTTTTCGTATGCGCGGATAGCCCGTTGATTGCGGCGCGAAGGACGAACGATAAAAGTGTCCACCGCAAAGTTAGCGTGAAGGTGGCGCATCAACGCAACCATTGCATCCGTTCCGTATCCGTGACCGCAGCAGCTCTGCGATCGCATCCAAATGTCCAATTCCGCGATAGATCGTTCGGGATCGAGTCCATCGTAATTGATGTGCCCAACCGCTTTGCCATCGACCTCGATGATGAAAGAGCATCCACAGTGAGGTCGTGACCCATCGAAGAAATGCGGTGCGTAATCACCGAAGAACTCATCCCAAGTGGGAATCGGCACTTCAGGGAATGTAGGTGGTCCCATCATGGATGCAGTGACATTAGACGCGACGAGCAACATGTAGATGTTCCGGCGATCGTCTGTGGTAGCGGGACGAAGCGTTATTCGTGTGCCACAGACGTGGTCGCTTTCTTGCCGCGTAACGTTGCTGTTCTGCGGTTCTAGTGACAGGCTTGACCTGGGCACTCTGCGTTAGTCAGCGGCAACGGCGTTGTTATTCCACCGATATTCAAGGGTTGTACAACTCTTGTGTAGCGTAGCTATTGTGCCACTACTGCTTCTACAATAGCTCCACCAATTTCAGCAATCGCAGCATTACGATCGTCAAACGAAGCCTCAGTTTCAGTAATGTAAACGGCTGCAATAACCGGTTCACGTTGGGGTGGCCACATGACCGCAGCAATCGATCGCGACCCATATCCGCCAGCCCCTGTCCTATCTCCGATATCCCAGTTGCATGGCACTTCGGAACGAAACAGGTCATCACCAACTTCATTTCCTTTGAGCCAGTTTTCTAGTTTCTGGCGCGAGTCCAAAGATAATGTTCCGTTGAGGACTAACTGTTCAAGCGTCCTCGCCATAGCATTTGGCGAAGTAGTATCGCGTTCGTCGCCAGGCACTACCTCATTTAAGTCTGGTTCCCAGCGGTCAAGCCTGGAGATCTCATCGCCGATAGAACGCATAAATTGAGTTAGAGCTTCGGGGCCGCCAATCGCTTCCAAAATAAAATTCGCTGCTGAGTTATCACTCATAGTCATTGTTGCTTCACAGAGTTCGTCGAGTGACATGCCAGGAGCCCCAATACGTGTTTCGGTGATGGGCGAATAGGTTACAAGCTCACTTTCATCGAATATTACGATGTGCTCAAGCTGCTCCTGAGCAGAGTCTACGCGGGCAAGCAGTGCAGCACAGGCTATTGTCTTGAAAGTACTGTTCATCGGGAAACGATGGTTGGCATGATATTGCCAATTCTGATTAGTTTCCTTGTCGTAGACTGCGATTCCCACACGAGCGTTCATGCTTGCTTCAATTCGCTGGACAGTTGCGATTAGATCGTTCTCTCCTGCGTTACCAGAAGAAGTTAAAAGGACAAAGCCGAGCGTAATCATCACGCCCCAAAAAACCTTCACAAGAAAGCTCTTTTGCCAATGCTTCATCAATTTTTCCTCTAGTATCCGAACATAAATCAGGAATTAGCTTGGCTTCTGAAGGTGCATAACTCCACTTATCACCGGATGCAGACGTTCGACTTTCAATTGCAAATTTGGCGAGCAACCGCATTCCGGTGCATGCGATTGTTAGCCTACACTTTGCAGAGAGAATATTTCGTTTCGCAAGCGGGCGACCGTTGTATGACCTGATTGCCGATCGTGGATTGTAAGGACAGCTTGGCCACCAGTGAATCGTAAGCCAGTGAGCTAGTTACAGAATGCTGGAATATCGTACGAAGGTATTGGGATGAATTCAGTGCCCGGATCATCCAGCGGCCCGATGTACACATTGCGGGACAGCAGCGCAGGGATTTGGGCCAAGGTAAGACTTCAATTTCAGACATTGCCTTCGAATGACTTTTGGCGACTAACGCCTAGTTCTACAGCTCCACGACACGCAATCAGGTTTCAAGCTTTGCTTCGCCTATGAAGCGGGAAGTTCTGTAAACTCGATGACATTCAAGTCAGGATCGCGAATGAAAATCGAGGTTTTACCATCGCCAAAGGTTACAGGACCTCCGCTTATCTTAATATCAATAGACTCAAAAAAGGCTTTGGCATCTACAACAGACTTTACCTCAATCGCGTAGTGGGTGTAGCCAGGATATCGTTCTTCCACGTCCATCAAGATCTTTTGCTTGTCGAAATCATTATCGCCGTGAGCAATTAGGTTGATCTCGATCCCGCTCGGATGCTTTACAACAAAGACCTGCTCTTCGTAGTCTTTGCGTGTGGCTTGGAATCCAAGAGTTGTATAAAACTGAATGGATTTGTCAGCATCCATTACTCGGATGCCAACGTGATCTATTTTTTTGATTTGCATGGGTAGCTTTGTGAAATCGGCGTCAAAAGAGTTTATTCATTCGAACCAGGTGCAACAGCAACGGCGTCAATTTCAAAGAGTACGCCAGGAGCATAAAGCTCTGGTACCGGAATCAAGGTACTAGCCGGGGGATTTTCTCCGAAAAAGGCCTTACGCGTCTCCACTAGGTAAGCTAGTTTCTCGGCATCGTGATCCACAATCAACAGCGTAATCTTGACAACGTTCTCAGTATCTGTGCCAGCAACATCTAGGGTTGCAGCCAGTGCTTCAAAGGCACGATCGACCTGGCTTTCGAAATCATTTGGGCCGTCTTCAGTAACACCAACCTGCCCAGCAACGTGAACAAGTTGGGCATTTGCGGCGGCGATCGTTGCCTGTGAATAGCCGTACTGCAAAGAGTCTGCTAATTCGGGCGGATTCAGCGCTCTTTTCAATTCTTCCTGAGCCACAACGGAGGTCAGTAACAGCCCCGATGCCAATAGTCCAGCAAAGATGCCTGCAGCCTGAATTTTGGTTAGTGCGAGTTTCATGTTGAAGTCCTCCAGAAATTGTGTTGAGTCGCGATGGTTGTCCGGCAGTGATGAAATACTGCAAACCAAGCGCGCTTTTCATCTAAAGAGCAAGCTCTCTTTTGATCGACAATCTTGATATCAAGATACTTACCATAAAGGTAGACGTCAAGTATCTTGATGTGGAGGTATAATTCGGTCATGATTCAAGACGATATCGATAAGATTCTCTCTCAATGGCAGCGCGAAGCCCCTGCCCTAGATGTTTCATCCCTAGCGGTGGTTGGGCGTGTCTTGCAGATAGCTCAATTACTAGAGAGGTATCGGGAAACTATACTGGCCGAATATAACTTAACGGTGTGGTCCTTCGATATGCTGGCAACCTTGCGGCGTCAGGGGCCTCCTTACCAACTCAAGCCGACTGAGCTACATAAGTGGCTGATGCTGTCTTCGGGGGCCATGACCAACCGCATCGATCGGCTTGAGAAAGATGAAATGGTGACGCGATTGCGAGATCCCGACGATCGTCGTGGCGTCATTGTGCAACTCTCTGATGCTGGCGTGGAGCGAATCGATGCAGCGATGCCGGTATTGTTCGAGCGGGAAAAGCAGTTTTTAGCAGACTGGAGTCAGACCGAAACGGCAGATTTGATAACGCTACTACGGCAGTTTCTAGCGACAGTGCATCAACAAGTGTCATAAACAGCACGGCTTTGAGAGAACTTGCCTCATCCTATTTTTTGAGAATTTGCCTCCAATACAAGTGAGGCTGTCCAAAATACTCCCGGTAATGGAAATTTCACAAATGGAAACTGCTAACGTCCGCAATCACTGAGCCGGAAGCTACGATCTAAACATTAAATGGCACACGCAAATCCGGCTTCGCTTGCATTGCATTGTTATCCCGTGATTTCTTGTTGACCTGCTACGTAATGGACAATGTTGTCGAATGTACCGTCCGTATGGATAGAAGGCGACGGTAGAGAATAAACAATATGTGGCCACCACGTCTAGGGTCCGATTGCGATCATGCTGAGACGACGTTAGCCTCCCGAAGACTGTTGGCGAAACGACGAGCCTCCTCAACGGAAAGTGTCGGTCGGCTGTGTTGGTTTTTTCGCCCCAACCTTGTGACAGTTTCGCGAATTGCGAAGCGAATTGAATTGGATCGCGCGACTGAGACTCGAATGCGGACCTTTGCCGTTCCCAACGCACGGACAGAGTCACCATTGATTTCCCCAATTTGTCCTGAGACCACTGGCGTTGCCGTGGCGTTCTCGGCGGCAGTCTCAAGGAATTCGGCAAGTTGATGGGCAACGTGAACTGGCAATCGCAAGAATTCGATAGTTCCCGAGACGGCTGGCCTACGTATGATGACATTCTCACCACCTGGATTCGATTGCACCTGTAGCAGGACTGGCAGGAAGAAGTACTTCATTCGAATTTCTTGCATTGAGGTGGCTTCTCACTAATTTGAATTCTGAATAATCGAACGCGATCGGATTAGTTGGTTTTATCGATATTTCAACACGACAGCTGAATTGAGTGCGTCAAGTATTGCTTTTGAGTCGTGATGTCATCTGCTGCTACAAACCTAAGCGGGATAACGGTGAAGTTGAGCGGCCTGGAAATGAGGCGCGCTCCAACGATGTGTTAGGCGCACACTGAACGTTTGACATACACGATCTCCGGATCGCCTGGATCAAGATTATGGATGACTCCCGACCGTTCGTAACCCAGTTTCTCAAGGACATGCTGCATGTGCGAGTTGGATTCGTTGGTCGAGGTGAATAGATCGTTCGATTGCGATTGGCCTTCGAGGAACGTTACCAATTTGGACCCGTACCCGGATGAGCGCAGCGGTTCTGCAATGTAGATGAGATCTATGAACGAGCGGCCAAAGAACCCATGGGAGATGACTCCGTAGCCGATAATGCCATCGGAAACTTCGACGACCCAAGCGCGACTATTGTTCACGGCGTCTCGGATGAAGTCCCTTCGGTCGGAACTACCGCGTGCGGTTTGATCGAGGTCGCTTAAAGTGAAGAGGTCGTTGGCGACCGCCTGTCGGATGAGATGCTCTGGCATGTGCGCCTAACGGGTTTGAGATGGGTGGCAGCGTTAGCCGTCCGATCGGACGAATGGTTAGCCCGGCTAGAATCAGTCTTCGACCCAGGAATCGTCTTGGGACTGGAATCGGGTAACAGTTGCTCGATCAATAAGCAATTGCCACCCAGAGAGGGGCCCTTGTGCAAAATCTTCGTGTAGGACAATTAAATCCTTGAGGTATGAGACAGTCCACCGATCTCCGAAGGGCTTGTCATCGAGTACGTAGGGTGTTTCGTCGAGCCAGGAACGTTTGTGCGACACACTTGAATCGGATTTGAGATCGATTTCTACTAATCCATCCTTTTCTTGAACTTCAATAGTCTTGACCAAGACTGCTTTGAATCCATCCTTGAAAAGAGCGTGTTTGCCAGTGATATCTGCCTGGAGCATACGTTTTGATTATTTTGGCTCGCATTCACACGGCGTTAGGCATACTTCGCAAGAACAGAAAATAGAACACCCAATACACCTACAATCGAAAAAAACAATCTAGTCCACACTGTGTCTACTTCAGCCTTTGCTCCATCTAAAGAGTGCAAAATATTAATTTCGGCACCAACACGATCAAACGACCTCGAATAATTGGACGTAAACCTTTTTCTCTCTCCATTAAAGCTCCATTCCACGATTGGAGAATCATCGCCATATCTCCCTTCTTTAAATCTTGTATGGCTTACAATTTTTCCTTTAGATTGCTTCCATCCTCTACGCTTGACGACCCAACTATATTCATGCCAAATCAATAGGGCGAAGAATGATAATGCGACAGCATATTCAATCATTTCTACTCCAGATTATAGGGTTCTAAACGGTTAGCTCGTCATCGGACTACAGCGTTGACCTCCATTGATGGTGCAGATGATGGTTAGGCTCTTTAGACTCGTTCTACTTCATAGTAATTATTTCGTCCTTCATCTTCGTAGGTGTCTAGGACCTGAAACTGGGCTGTTTTCAAGATACTTTCGTATCGTTCTCGTCCTAGTGAGTGGCACTCATGACCTGTGTTCATATCAGCCCAACTCCCAATCTCAAGAGGCGCTGTGAATAAGAAACGACCTCCTGGCAAAAGCAGTTCAGACACTCGGTGGATTAGCGCGATCTGGTCGTCTTCGCTCAAGAGGAAGAGCAGTCCAATGGAGATGACTGCACTGAACTTCCGTCCAAAGTAGTCACTTTCCAGGGCATGGGCGCATTCAACGGGAATATCTGGAAATCGGATTTTAAACTCGGATACAAGCGTAGGTGACGAATCTACTGCCCAAAGGTTTAATCCTGTGAGGGCAAGTGTACGGGTAACAGGAATACCTCCGCCGCAAGCAATCTCAAGTACATCGCTACCAGCAGGGAGAGATCGCGCCCATTGTTCAATAACACCAATACCGACAGTCGAACGATCCCGTACGTTTAAGAACTTTCGAGCATGATTCTCGTATGCTATTGCTGAATCTGAATCCATATCTTTAAGTTTAGAGCCGAGGCCTAACGGCTTGGCATCAGGGACGCTTGTTTGTCGGGACAGTTGGAAGCATAAGCAGAGCACCTCTTGCATGCCTAGTTAAACACGCGAGCAGATTTTGACATCTTCAAGAGACGACCACTCTTGAATATCTTCTGTTGAAGCAAAAGC
>JBCCWF010000074.1:0-18042 GCA_039194035.1 Cyanobacteria bacterium P01_E01_bin.6
CGAAGATACTTTGGGGGTAGCCCCACGGAAAAATAGCTCGGTGCCAGATATACATTCTACCCTCCATGACTCTTCAAGGTCTTGGAGGGTACTCTTTTTAAATCGCTTTCAATATCTTCTTATTATGACTTGGTAAACTTCTCAAAATTGCAACGAAGAAACAGGGTTTGGGGCGCGAAATGCGCGCCCCAAACCCTGTTTTCTTTTATCCGAGTTGTTCTTCAACTTCTAGTCGTGTCCCGTTTGCAAAATCCCAGCCAGATTGCGATCGCCTTCCAGCCAGTTGAGCTTCTAATAGAAGCAAAAACCCTGTACCTGTTGAAATAATGGGGCCATGATTTTTCAGAACTTCTGCAACTACTCCGGGTGGAAACTGCTTTTGATTTAAAGATTCTAAGAGCTTTTCAACATTTATATTCATGCTCTGGTAAATAGAATTTAGCGAACTGCATAATGCAATATCTATTGGAATTGATGATTTGATCTTAAGAGTTTGTTCACGCATTATTGTGATGCAGTTAGGATAAAATCCCCGGATCTGATTATGTAATGCTAAGGCTGAGCGAGACCAATTAATTAAATAATCATCTTTTGAAATTAGGGGCGCATAGGTTGCTTGACTATCATTTTGAGGCTCAGGAGTAATTCTTTGTTGATTTAGATCATCAATTGTTTTAATTAACAGGTTTGCAGTGTTCAGGGACAAAGTCTTTGCTAGATTATGAGCATTGTCAGATATATTGATGGAAGTTTTTTCTTTCAGAAGTATTGAACCAGTATCCATACCAGCATTCATTAACATCGTTGTGATTCCGGTTTCGGACTCGCCGTTGTAAAGGCACCACTGTATGGGAGCAGCTCCTCGATATTTGGGTAAGAGTGAGCCGTGACCATTGATACATCCAAGTCGAGGCACATCTAAAATATTTTGAGATAGGATTTGACCGTAAGCAACCACAATAAAGACATCAGCGTCACTTTGCTGAAGATATTGAAGGGTTTCTAGATCTTTCTTTACCCGCTGAGGTTGCCACACAGGGATTTGATGTTGTGTGGCGAGAGATTTCACTGGCGATGGGATGAGTTGCTTTCCCCTACCGCGTCGTTTATCAGGTTGTGTGACAACAGCCTGAACAGTTATATCTGGATCCTGAATCAGCTTTTCTAAACTTGGTACGGCAAATTGAGGAGTACCGAAAAAAATAATTTTCATCTAAATAAAGTTATGGGCTGATTAGCACATTTTATTTTCCTGAAAGGCGAACTGGAGTGCTCGGCGCCCCAGAATTCCACCTTAAAAGACAAGCCTCTTTACCTAAATTCGATTGCTTTCTGAAACAATTTTTCTAAAGGTGGAACGGTGTCAATTTCTCCAGGTTCAATAGAAGCTACGGCTATGCCGATAAGTATTGCTGAAACGCTGCCCACTCCTAAGAGAAGTAATCGAAAAATTAGAATCAAAAGCGATGATAACCATCCGCCCGATGCAGATTGCGTCTTACTGACTTCTTGGGATTCAAGAGATGGCTTTGTCACCATTTTAAGATATTAAGTATTGGTCGTATTGCCTTTAGTTTAGTCTATGGGTTAATGTTGGCCACGAAAACCTAACAACAACTAAATCTTAAGATTTTTGAATCAGTGCAGTAAACATTGTTACGTCTCTCCGAGGTAGCTTGAGGGATTTAAATTTTATGGCTGTGAAACTAGAGATTTAGAGCACACGACTGATACTCTGACCTAGAAACAATCCTAATAGAGATATGCCCGTTAAAATAAGTAGAGATTGAAAGCGATTGCAACCAAAGTTTTGAAGATCTAGTCGAGCAAGCATTTCAGAAGCGAGTAAGACTAATACATAGCCGAACAGATTAATCCATACTAATGCAACTGCGAGCAGCAATGCCCCGATAATTACGGAGGTGAAATATCCCAAATCAGACTGTAGCCATGAATCAATAATTGATTTAAGTCCGTCTGTAAATGTTGTAAGAAGCAGCGCTTCAAAGAGAGATAAGACAATAACTAATGCCCATATTAGCCAGTTTACAGTTGCGTTATAGAGAAACCAGCTAAAGGTGCTGTAGGAGGCGAACAAGAGGCTTAATGAAATCCATGGAAATGATTTAGTTGACACCAAACTGAATCCTCTCCGAAGGCCTATTAAGCGAAGACACTTTTATATTATTATGTAAATTTGGTTCTTGCTTCATCTATATCTTTGTTTTTTGGTCTCCAGCAGGCTGAGTAGGGTTGAATGGGATTGGGAGGAGCGTTTTAGCAAGATATAACGGATGTGCTGGGTTGCCTTTTTTTGTAATGCGTAGGCAATGCAGGTCGGGAAGCATCGTGAGAATATCTTTATCGCGGTGTCGAAAATTTCCATGGTTTCCCCAACAAGCGATGGTGAGATGTGTGTCGTTATTCAGTTTTGCCAACCAATAATTTGTTTTGTTGCCGATTGGATTGGGTGTTTTCTTCAGTACTGATGGATGAGGTGTTCGCCACGCAAATAAATTTGCTACGTAGATTCCCCCGTAGTCCCAGTGTTTCGCAAAGCTAATGCATCGACGAATTGTTGGGTCATTATAATTTGCGTCTGCTGTTGATGGATTTAGGCCAATAAATAGCACGATTGGCTGATTGGTATCCCAAATACGCCAAAGACTGTATCGATAGTTTTTGCAAGGTGAGAAGAGTGAACCAGTATTAATGTACTGCATGACCTCAAAAGTTATGGCTTGCTACTTATAAGAAATTAGTACTTTTTTAAGAAAAGGCAGTTCTAACCATGCTGCATGAGGCGTTTCTAGCCAAAATAAACTCCTCAAAAAATTAAGTTTTCCTGATGGCGAAAAGTCAAGATGGTGGGATAAATGTAATGTTCTGACAATTTTCTTTACACTGTAGAGTAGGCAGTCAGGAGAGGGCTTTGACTACGCCTACTGTTTGAATGTTACAGGGTTAGATGTTTGGGATGTTCAGATGTTAACAACGGCTCAACGCTCTAAGCTAGATGATACGAGTGATGTCTTTTTCTACAATGCGCCACGATTTGTAACTCATGTTGATGAGGGGTTTATACAGCGCCTTACTGACTTATATCGAGAACGACTCAAGCCTCATAGTTCTGTGTTTGACATGATGAGTAGCTGGGTCTCTCATCTTCCTGGGGATATGGAGTTTAGTTGTGTTGAGGGCCACGGGCTAAATGATGAGGAGCTTGCCCGAAATCCGAAATTCGATCGTTATTTTGTACAAAATCTGAATGAAAATCAGCAACTTCCTTTAAAGGATGAGTCGTTTGATGCAGTATTAAATGCGGTGTCGGTTCAGTATTTGCAATATCCTGAACGGGTGTTTGCTGAAATTCATCGAATTTTGAAACCGAGCGGTGTTGCGATTATTAGTTTTTCGAATCGAATGTTTTATCAGAAGGCGATTCAAGAATGGCGTGATGGTTCTGAATCTAGCCGAGTTGAGTTAGTAAAGCGTTATTTTGGTTCTGTTTCTGGTTTTACAGAACCAGAGGCGATCGCCCATACCTCCTCAGTGCCAGCATTTTTGCAGATGATAGGAATGCCTGGAGGTGACCCCTTTTATGCGGTGTTGGTTTCTCGGCAATAGTATGGCTGGGCGATTTCAGATTGATCAATCATTTGATATTTATGCTCCTCATCCTATTCAGATATAGGGTATGTGTGATTTGGGATCTCAGGGGTGATTGTCTTGGACACTTAGTCTGCAATCATGGGAGCATACCTTTTAGTGAATAAGAAGGAACTAGCGTAATGGCAGGTACTATTCTGCTCGTCGATGACGAACCAGGATTGAGAGAGGCTGTACAGGCCTATTTGGAAGAGAGTGGATTCACTGTGCATGTTGCAAGTAATGCAACTCAAGGATGGGACATGCTGTCGCAGGTATCTCCGAACCTCGTCATTTCGGATATTATGATGCCCAAAGTTGATGGGTATGAGTTTTTGAGGCAGATGCGTGATGATCCTCGCTACAAGGCTACGCCAGTCGTGTTTTTAACGGCACGAGGAATGACGAGCGATCGCATTCAAGGATATCAGGCAGGGTGTGATGCGTATCTTCCTAAGCCATTTGACCCGGATGAGTTAGTCGCGATTGTTCAAAGCCTACTAGACCGACGGGCAGCGGCTCAGTCATCTGGAGAGGGGGATACGCCCGATATTGCTGAAATGGCGCGCCAAATTGCGGAGATTAAGGCGATGCTTTCGCAGCGAGGGGCGATCGCCCACACTCCTTCTCCTATCAAGATTGATTTCACTCCTCGAGAGCAGAGCGTGTTAGAGCTTGTGGCCGAAGGATTAATGAATAAGGAAATTGCACGGCGCTTAGATACAAGTGTTCGAAATGTTGAGAAATATGTCAGCCGATTGTTTAGTAAAACGGGAACAAGTAGCCGTACAGAGCTAGTAAGGTACGCTCTGGAGAATGGGTTGACTCAGTGAAAGCCTATGAGAACTCGTTAGAATTGGTGTTGCGAGATCGCGTGATGGGGGTCAAACGTTATGTGGGGCTTTTGGGAACGACTAAGCCAGTTTAAGATGATGGGCGTATCGCCTTTGTTTGCTACTTTTCAGGTTGCAAGCTCAGCGTCTGTGGATGAATTATGGCGTAAAGTCGTAAACCTCGCAGACGTATCATGGCATCCGCTCTTATCGAGCACCAACGTTCCTCAAGGACTAATTCCAAAGCCTGGGTTGATTTACAAAGCCGTGAGTCGGTTCAGTCCGTTTCCGATTCAGATTTTTGTTGAACAGGTGGATCATCGAGAACGACTAAGTTTTCGGATTATGGCGATTCCTGGTGTTGAAGAACGGGTAACGTATCAAGTTGAATCGACTGTGTGTGGTACTCGTGTTTCATACTCTGTGACCTTAAAAGGCTGGTTATCCCCAATTATTTGGTCGTTTGTTCGTCCTTACGCTGCACAGGTTGCGGCTGCCTTGGTTCATGCTGCTGAAACTGCTGCGAATCAGCGCTTGTTGCAACGAGCGTCGAAACAACGACGTCGCATCAAAAATCAATTTCAAGATTTGTTGAGTTTGACAATGCTTGCAATTGGCTTGTTGGAATTGAGCTGGGGGTAGTGTGCTGGCTGTGCTGACGATGATCAAGTGATGCAGTCATACAATCTTCTATTTTAGAAAGTCTATTTGAATGATTCGATTTAATGCCATGTCTGATGCCTGAAGTCATATGGGCTAACGATAAGATAGTGACTGGGCGAGTCTATTTAACGACTGTTCCCATCTGCTAACGAACGATGCTGTTTAGGTTTGATGAATGACTGTTGATACAAATGCTGTCCTTGAGGTGTTGAAACCTGTTCAAGACCCCGAGTTACAAAAGAGTCTTGTAGAGTTGAACATGATTCGCGATGTTCAAGTGGATGGGGGAGTTGTCAGTTTCACACTGGTGTTAACAACGCCTGCTTGCCCACTGCGAGAGTTTATCGTTGAAGATTGTGAGAAGGCCGTTAAAACCTTGCCAGGGATAGACATGGTAAAGGTTGAGGTGACAGCAGAAATTCCAAAACAAAAAGCATTGCCCGATCGCCAAGGTATTGATGGTGTCAAGAATATTATTGCGGTGTCTAGCGGGAAAGGAGGAGTTGGCAAAAGCACCGTTGCTGTGAACATTGCGGTGGCTTTGGCGGAGGCTGGCGCGGTGGTGGGCATGTTGGATGCTGATATTTATGGGCCAAATACTCCGACGATGCTAGGCTTAGCCAACGCTAATGTGATTGTGCAAGAGGGCGATCGCGGACAACAAGTCCTTGAACCTGCCTTTAATTATGGTGTGAAGTTAGTGTCGATGGGATTCCTTATCAATCCTGATCAGCCTGTGACCTGGCGAGGGCCAATGCTCGATGGCATGATTCGTAACTTCCTCTATCAAGTGCAGTGGGGAGAATTGGATTACTTGATTGTAGATATGCCTCCGGGGACAGGCGATGCTCAATTGACGATGGCTCAAGCGGTTCCCATGGCAGGTGCTGTGATTGTTACCACGCCTCAGATAGTGTCTCTTCAAGATGCTCGACGAGGGCTGAAGATGTTTCAACAGCTCAAGGTAAATGTGCTCGGTATTGTGGAAAACATGAGCTATTTTATTCCACCAGATTTACCAGATCGTCAATACGACATTTTTGGTTCTGGTGGTGGTCAACGAACGTCTGATGAACTAGGATTGCCGTTGCTTGGATGTGTCCCGTTAGAAATTGATCTCCGAGAAGGAGGGGATACAGGAATTCCGATCGTTGTGAGCAATCCGGAGTCTGCGTCTGCAAAGGCATTGAAGGCGATCGCCCAGCAGGTCGCAGCACGAGTTTCTGTGAATGCGTTGGGGACGGTGACTAGTTAATTCAGACGGTAGATTAGTTCGCGACTTCTGCCATCTCAATAATTTGGTCATCCCAATCTTTCACCAAGAAAAGCAGTGGCTTTTCGTTGCGGATTTTGTGTTTTACTCGGCGGGTTTGTACACGCATCAAAATTTGCTCTAGGCAGTCGCGGTCAAAACAGACATGGCGTTGACGGTTTTTCTGTCCTAAACTCGCTCCAGAGATGACATGGAGTTGGGTATTTTTCTTGATCTGATACCATAGGCCCCCTTGAGCGTCTCCATAGGTTTGTGCCGTGGAACCCATCATTCCGGGTGATGCGTAGAGTGGGTCGATGGCTGATGCCCCAAGGGTTTGTTCGTAGTTGTAGTAGTAGTGCAGCGGCACATCTGCTTCCGACAAATCCAACATGCCTTCGTAAAACCGACGGGCAACATCGATGTCAGAAACCATGACTGTATATACCTTGGGGGCACTCGTCAAAAACATCCACATCGCCCCAGCATATGCAACAAGGAGCATTACCATGATGCCCTGGGTTGAAAGCAGTCCATCAATAGGGAACGCAAGAAGGTAGGAGGATGTGTCGTATAGTCCTGAGAGCATAAGCTGAGACGAAAGTAAAACGATATCCATTAAATCCATTATGGCTTGGTGATGATAGGTACATCTTTCTACATCATCACCAGAGACTTTATTTTATAGCAGTTCTGCTATGTGTTTAGTGTATCAATGGTTTCTACGGTTGATCGTGATATGCATCCGGGTATCAACCATGGGTGGAACTCTAAGCCTTCTGAGAATAGAGGCCTCGACCATTGTAAATATTCAGTTAATGCAGTCTGGATGAAGAAACCTGGTAGGCTTTTAAGCGATCGCCCTTGCCACGATATTTTCATCGTTAAGTCGCTAGCCATCATTAAACGTGTCCTTCCAAATCCTGTGCTGCCTGCGCAGCGGGCGGCATAGGATTTGGGCTTTTGGTTTTATTACGTCCAGGTCTTTATTATTCCGTTTTTATCATTCCGTTTTTACGGGCGCAACGCGATGTGCTTTGGTGATTATTTCTAGCCATTGCACCTAACCATTCGATGCTTTAATTTCCATGACAGACTCTGATACTGCGATCAACTCCCTTGGCCTCATCTCTGTTCCTAACAGTCGAGGATTATTGCTGTCACCGATGGGATGCGGTACCTGGGCATGGGGTAATCGCTTGTTGTGGGGCTACGACACAGGCATGGATAGCGAATTGCAGCGAGTGTTTGATTATTGCGTACGTCAGGGCGTCACGATGTTTGATACCGGAGATTCCTACGGTACCGGGCAACTCAAGGGGCAAAGCGAAAAACTATTGGGTCAATTCTCTAAGGCTTATGTTGGCGACAATGCGGATCACATTTGCATTGCTACGAAGCTAGCGGCTTACCCCTGGCGCTTGTCTCGCCAGTCGATAGTGTCGGCTTGTCATGCTTCGGCTAATCGACTGGGACGCCCAGTGGATTTGGCTCAGCTCCACTGGTCAACTGCCAACTACTTCCCGGCTCAGGAGTGGGTGTTGTTGGATGGATTAATGGATTTATACCAAGCGGGAGTCATCAAGGGGGTTGGGCTGTCAAATTTTGGAGCAAAGCGCCTTCGCAAGGTGCATCAGTATTTTTCTGAACGAGGGATGGCGATCGCCACACTCCAGGTTCAATACTCGTTGCTATCGACCTATCCAGTCACTGATCTGGGTGTGAAAGAGGTTTGTGATGAGTTGGGCATTCAGATGATTGCTTACAGTCCCCTGGGATTGGGATTATTGACCGGAAAATACTCGGAACGCGGCCCTTTCCCGAGCGGATTACGGGGTTGGCTGTTCAAGAGATTGCTACCTGGGATTCGTCCCATCTTGAATTGCTTAGGAGCGATCGCCACAGAACGTGACAAAACCATCGCTCAAGTCGCGTTGAATTGGTGCATCAGCAAAGGAACGATTCCGATTCCAGGAGCGAAGACGGTGCAGCAAGCAACGCAAAATATCGGCGCATTAGGCTGGCTTCTGAGTGACGGAGAAGTCACTGAGCTAGATATTGCCGCAAGTCGAGCTGAAAAGAAGATGGTGCAGAATATTTTTCAGACGCGATAAACCCCAAGACTATCGTTCTTAGGCTTTGTGTGGCTTTTCGTTGTGTTGATGACGTCGTTCGATGGTGCCAGTTTGAGGATGTCCTTGATGCTCCACGTTGGAGGGGCGATCGCCTGGTAATGCCTTCTGCACAGGGGACTCGAGCTGTAAGTGATTGCGTCCATTGCGAATCACCCGAATCATATCGCTCATCTGGCGTTCCATGTCTCTGAGCACGCGATCAGCATACTCATCAGCTCCCCGTTGAATTTCGGTTGAGTCTGCCACGACCTGTTGTTGAAATGCTTCAATATCTTGTTGAGATTGTCTTCGCATTCGTTCAATTTCCGCTATCGCATGTTCTCGGGCAGCTTCACACTCTTCTTGAACTCGCTGCCGAATCTGCTTGGCTTCGGCTTCTGCCTGATGCACAAGTCTGGTTTCATCTAGAATCTGAGCGGCTTGTCGTTGCGCTGCATCAATCACGTCATGAGCATATCGCTCTGCATCAACCACAATATGATTCCGTCGCCGGATGATGTCCAAGGCTTCCTGAAACGCTGTCGGCAAAGCCAAGCGAACCATATCCAGTTGGTACAACAGTTGATCTTCATCAATTAACGTGCGTCGAGAAAGAGGAATGCGAGGACTGTCTAGAATCATCTCCTCCATCTTGTTGATTTCTCGCTGAATATCAACAGGACCGGTGTCAGGTGTTGACGATAAGGATGACATGGATACATGCGATAGGGACGCACCATTAACAATTGGCGCATCGTCATCAGCATGAACTAGGTCGGAATTTAGTGGGTTGGCGTTTCGGCGTAGCATCGGCGAATATCCAGAGCAACAGGTTGAGGAACAAGATGATCAACAGGTCCTCCAAATTTCGCAATTTCCTTGACAACACTGCTACTGAGGTAGCTGTACTCTGTCGAGGTTGCGAGGAAAACCGTCTCGATATCATCCGAGAGGGTCTTGTTAGTATGAGCCATTTGTAGCTCCATTTCAAAGTCAGAAACGGCTCTTAATCCTCTTAAGAGAACTTGAGCCTGCCGTACCCTGGCATAGGTCACGGTTAGGCTATTAAAACTATCTACTTCTACGTTTGGGAGATGGCTCGTGGCCTCTCGAATCTGGCTCACCCGCCGATGCACAGAAAACAGGGGAGCTTTGCTTGGGTTTTGGGCGACAGCCACGACGACCAAGTCGAACAATTGGCATCCTCGCTTAATAATGTCGAGGTGTCCAAATGTCACTGGGTCAAAACTGCCAGGGTAAATTGCAATCACAGGCTATCCAAGATGGTCTTTGGTGTGGGCAAGAGCAAGTTGAAGCAGCTTACCATGCTCATAGACGTTGTCTTCGGAACGAAAATCAAGACCTTATTCTCAACCCTGCGATGCAGCACGTCAATAACGCTCAGCTAGCATGGTATTGAACAACGTCTATGTCTCCTTCCTCAGCACATGATTTGTGCCAGAGTTGCTTTGGAGATTATATCGGCAATAGACAGATGGGGATAGAGGCTATGGCTGAATTGATGTTGAATTTTTATCACGGGATTTCGTTGTGCAGATTGCCCTCCAGTTAAGGGTTTCAAGAATTTATCTCCGTAATATCAACGATTCATAAAATTAAAAAAACCAGTCTCTTGACGGAGAGGCAATGTTTTGCGCCACATTTTCCTAATAGGTTTGCAATCGAAGGACGATTCAATATTTAATTTTTCTAGACGTATGTTTAAATTTCCCAGACGTAAATGGTGTATGTGTTGATCACATCAGAGACCTGTGCTGTGCGTGTTGGTAGCCAATCGCCCATGTCAAACGAATGGGTAATAATGCGACTTCCTGGCTTGAGTTCCGTCTGGAGCTTGTGCCGGAGACGAAGATTTGATTCTGGTAAGAGATAGAGCGTTACCACTGTAGCGGTGGACAAATCAACTTTCAGTAAATCCTGATGCTTGAATCGAATGTGAGGAATCAGACCTAATTGACGTGCTGCCGCTTTTGCTTCCTGAATCCGTTCTGGATCCAGATCGATTCCCAGTCCTCGGGCTCCGCATCGCTGAGCTGCGGTCAACAAAATTCGTCCATCGCCGCAGCCCAGATCATATATATAATCTGTTGCTGTTACGTTGCCGGCCTCTAGCATGGCATCGATGACAATAGGCAGCGTGCGGACATAGGGCGCTAGGTTGCGACCAGAACGCTTGGCTTGTTTTGTTTGCTTGGATGGCTGAGATTGATTGGACGCAAAGCCTTTTGGCGAATTCAAAACAATATCCTCTCAATGATTGGCCATCATGAAACCTCGTTCAGCTCCCACGATGGTTTGGATTTAGACGTAGCTTGGGCTGGCATGCGGCAGAGCCGCTCTACGAGAAATATCCTATCAACTTGCACCGTGCTAAGTAGATAGACATATAGCGGTATGCAACCGCGTCAAATACAAAAACGTTGATGTGGGGCGCGCCGCGCCCCACATCAACGTACTTAATCAACCCGCATAGCGTATAAATAAGCTCACTTTAAAAACCTTGGGCGCGCCCAAGGTTTTTGAGTTTTTAGTTTAATAACGCCAAGCTACTGAAGACATGAGAATCAACACATGACTTGGCAAACTGCCCAAAATTACAACCAAGCAATGAGGGTTTGGGGTGTGCGTCATGCGCGCCTCAAACCCTCATTAAAACTGGGACGATGGCGGCGAGTTATCCCGTGTCAGGAGTACATTGCCATCCAGTACATTGCCATCCAATACATTGTCGTCCACTGATACAGCATGGACGAGGGGCATGAGGGGGCCATCTTGCTCTTGTCCACTCGTTGCTAAGTCGCTGTGGCAGAGGTAGATGCGTTCTGTGGCTCGTCCCATAATATCCAGCAGGTTTCGCCGGAGTCGATCTTGATTGGCTTGAAATTCTTCTACCGCTGTCCAGGGTTGGGAACGACGATGTCGCAAGAAGAGATGAGAGCCAAATAGGGGAGCGCCTCCGCTTAGCCAGAGGGCTGATCCTGCATCCAGCCAAAACTGCCAGCGATGGGTTTTGCGTGTGGCTCGATATTGAAACAGGGTAGCGAGGGTGACGGCTTCGCGGTCAGTTCCCATCGGTTGCACAGGATATGGGTCGGCGGTTATTGTGCCATCGCGCAAAAGCTGAATAAAGGATGCGACAGATTCTGCTATTGGGGATTCGTTTCCCCGAATCTGTTGCAGTCGAGCTTCCACATCCCAATAGTGCTGGGCTGTTTCCATGAGTTCTCGCAGGGCAGAGAGCTGGTCATAGGGAAGATGTCCCCCTCCGAACCAAAAAGACTGGATTGCCCGGTCGAGCAATACAACAGGGGACGGAAGTGTTCGCTGTTGTTGCTGTTGCTTTTGGGTTTGAAGCCACTGGAGAATGATGCGATAACGTTCGGTGGCTTGGTGACCCAGTCGATCCCAGCGTTCGTAGGTGGTCACCGGGAGTAGTTCTGGATGGAGGGGGTCGGGTCTGAAGCAGTAGTCTGTGATGATTCCGGCACGAACTGGGTCGATGCCAAAATCAGTGGGGTTGGGAATGGATGGAACCAGGGATGGTTGCTGGCCTAATGCAACGAGCATTTCGGCGATCGCATCTCGGTCGATTAACCGCCCCAGTCCTGGATACACCATTGCCATCAACGTCATCAGTGCCCGAATCATGGGCGAACTTGCAAGGGGCTGTTGATCATTCAACACCGTGACGGATATTCCACGAAAGTTGAGAATTTTTCGCAGGGTGTAGCGGGCGATCGCATCGAGTCCTGGCCCTAGCACTGCAATCTCTTGGGGCATCACCTGTTCTGATTGAATGGCTTCGTGGATTACGTCTGCTGTTTGACGCAGTAACTCAGCTCTGGAGGCCGTTTGAATACATCGCATCATGGGGGGCACCATCATTCCTCCTAATGGATTTTCCAGGGCTGTCCAGACGGATTCGCCCCAGGCTGCTCCAATGCTGCTATCAGGTTCTGGAGTTAGCAATTCAAGCTGACATCGTTCGGACAGAGTGCTCAAATGCTCTGGATCGGCACCAAAACCAAGGCGCATGGCTCCATCGGGATTGAAGGTGAAGAGTCCGGGGAGTCCCTGGTCAAGAAATACGGTGAATATATCGTGGGCGATCGCCGGATACTCATCCACATCATCGGCCAGCACCCCCTGATAGCGGCGGCAGAGCTGCTGCTGGTAGGCTTCTTGGGGCAACAGTACGGACTGGTATAGATCTGCAATGAGGCCATAGGTCATCAGCCCTCGCTCCAAACACCAGTGTCGCCATGCTCGGAGTGCGTCTCCCATGTTTTCCCACAGCTCTCTGTTCTGGCTGCCCAACCCTTCTTCTAGGAGAATCGGAATATCGTCTAAGGCAATCCCAGCACTGGACGCTAGTTGAAATGCATCGAGGATGCGTCGAAT
This sequence comes from Cyanobacteria bacterium P01_E01_bin.6, assembly GCA_039194035.1. Lineage (GTDB taxonomy): Bacteria > Cyanobacteriota > Cyanobacteriia > CAKZMO01 > CAKZMO01 > JBCCWF01. The sequence continues at coordinate 12,933 of JBCCWF010000074.1, forward strand.
CAGGTAATACTCCTTCACCCCATCGAGCGATAATGCACCGCTATCCAAGCGTTCTCTCCAGAGACGAGTGGCGAGGGCTTGTTCGGTTTCAGGGCGGAGGCGGAGTGGAAAAGGGACTGTGAGCTGAAGCTGTTCTGCGACAAGGGGCCAGAAAAGGGTCAGTTCACTTTGAAAAAAGCCGAATGGGGTGGTGGAATCAAAGGGCGATCGCCCTCTCGTCATGTCTTCAATGCGCTCAGACAGCTCAATGCGATTATCACCATTGGCTGCAACGACCAAAAAACCTCGGTTTGCCATGCGGTTCATGCCGCGAGGTGGGGCAGGAAGAGAGCGATTAATTTGGCTGGGAGATACGGCATCAATACCCGTTCCAGTGACTTGCTCGTGCCAGTGCTCTAGCTGAGCTATCAGACGAGCCGTTTTTCCGCTCTTGGCAGGACCAGTAATCCAAACGGCGGATGCATGAATAGATTTCGCCAACATAGCCTCCTCTATCGCAGTTACTGGATACTCGACCATGCCCTTGAGAGCCATCTAGCCAACGAGTCATGGGATTGACCGAAAACTCTATTCCGTTGTATTTGAAATCAGTTGGGAGCGCCATGCGGTGTACCCTTGAAAATTTTAACCGTAGCTTTGAGAGTTCGCCTTAACTCGGGATGGCTTATAACTGCTTATAACGTAAGGCGGGAAGAATTTAGTGGGAAGAATCCCGCCTTAAAATACAAGCCCTCGGGATGGATGCGCCGGTTTCATTTACCATTCATCTGATTGTCTGACTATTTGTACTCAGGATGGTCATACTTAGGGGTTATCAACTTCAAAATTTCTGACACAATGTGAAAACATCGACTGCGTTTTGAATGCCTGTGTTGTTGCTCTGTCAAGTCAATCCATGAAATTTTCTGGCTCTCGTTTTTTCCAGTCTCTATTCAAGGCATCAAATCGATGGTTTATGCGAACACCGGAACGAGCCCTGGATGAAGCCTATGAGGCCGCATTGGCAATCAAATCAATCGAAGACATGCATTTTGACGGGGGCATGATATCTGATGATTTTGGCAACTATAGTCAGAATGGATATGCCTACTTTCAAGCTGAGCTTAAGAAATATCTCAACATTATTAAAGTGCGGCTGTCGGAGTTCAAAACAAGCAGCTCCATTTTTCGATTGGTCAATATTGCAGAAGGCAATACGTCTAGCATTCAAATCGATGAAAATGCGACTGACCTCCAGACGTTAGATCTCATTGATAAACCGAGGGAAATTCTTGTCAAGCTGAAATTTATCGATGAGGTGCTCGTTCGCTATGGTAGTTCAAGCGATCGGGTGAAGGCAGGGGCACGAAAAGCAGACCGGAGACGTCGACAGGGAGGGGCGATCGCCTTTTCCCGCTCTGGAGGCAAGTTTCCTGACATGTCTAGAGACGATGAACAAACAGGGCAATATCTCTCTGACATTGATAAGGTGAATCAGCGTGACGTGAAGAACCCTGATGCAGCATCATTTGTTGATAAAACAGGGGTATTGCCGCGATCGATTTTGAGAACCGTTGATCGCATCAAGCGAGAACTCGATCCAAAGGCAGAAGACGATGTCGTTCAAGCGTTTCGAAGTTCTAAAGATCGCACATTTGTATCGCTGCGATTTATCTTGCTGTTGATTATCATTCCGCTTTTGACCCATCAAATTGCCAAGAACTTCATCGTTGGCCCCATTGTCGATTCGGTGCGGGGAGATGAGGCCGAGGTGTTCTTAAATGAGGAGATGGAAGAAGACGCGCTCAAAGAACTTCAGCAGTACAACGAGCGCTTGCGATTCGAAGTGCTCATTGGCAAAATCCCAACATTGACGGAAGAACAAATTACGGAAGAAGTGAGGGAAGAGGCAACCATTATTGAGGAAAAGTATCGCCAGCAGAGTTCGGATGCTATTAACAATGTCTTTTCAGACATCTTATCAGTTATCGCATTCGCCCTTGTTTTAATCGGTAGCAAACGTGAAATCTCTGCCCTCAAAGCATTTATTGATGAACTCGTGTACGGCCTGAGTGATAGCGCTAAGGCGTTCATTATTATTCTGTTTACCGATACGTTTGTCGGATTCCACTCTCCTCATGGTTGGGAAATTTTGCTTGAGGGGATCTCACGACACTTTGGATTGCCTGCAAATCGAGACTTTATTTTCCTGTTTATTGCAACCTTTCCGGTGATTCTCGACACGGTGTTCAAATACTGGATCTTCCGGTATTTGAACCGAATCTCACCGTCAGCCGTGGCCACCTACAAAAATATGAATGAGTAGGAAACATGTGAATCGCTTTAGCTAATTCTTAAAAAAGCCTTAAAATTAACGGTGATGAAGCCATACAGTCTCGCGTTCGTATTTTTTTATGGAAACACTCATTCCTGATTCAATTAAGCCTTGGCTAAATTTCTTTCACCCTCTGCTGATGTGGGTGCTTTTTGGCCTGACGATTTATGCTCTCTATCTTGGCATCAAGGCGAAGAAGATTCGCACTGCTGATGCAGAAACTCGCAAAGAATTGATCAAAGGTAAGTTCAACACTCGCCATCATCAAATGGGAGCACTCATTTTGGCGTTGATGGTGATGGGAACCATTGGCGGTATGGCCGTGACCTACATCAATAATGGGAAGCTATTTGTTGGCCCCCACTTGTTAGTCGGATTAGGAATGACGGGTCTGATTGCGGTGTCTGCTTCCCTAACACCTCTGATGCAAAAAGGGTCGATCGCGGCTCGGAAAGTCCACGTAGCGTTGAATATGTCTCTGGTTCTGCTGTTTGGATGGCAGGCCGTAAGCGGGATGCAGATTGTTCAAAAGATTGTAGATAGCATCATGAATGCGTAGAGTCGTTTAAGAAAAGGGCATCGCCATGCAGTGCATGGCGATGCCCTTTTTTTTGTGCTTGATTTAGAACGGTTTAAATTCAGCGGTCACAATTTGCTCTGCGTGGTTTTCGATGTAATCCCAAATCAATCGACAGACGGGACGTTTTTGGCCCACGTTACAGTTCTCATGTAAGTCTACGTAGGGCAAGAAATTGTATTCATTAAATGCCCCTCCCGTTTCAGAGAGTGGTCGAGACATATCGGTGGTAATCAGGTCAAATCCCAATGTCAGCGTTGAGAATTGGTGAGAAAAAGCGATGCAGCTCTGGATGATGCTGGAGTGGAGGTGGTCGGTGTAGTCTACATAGTCTGATCCTGTAGATGCGGTGATTTTCTTTTGCAGATACACGATCGCCCCTTTGGGCATAACGGTGTCTAAGGTTAGTCCAGCATCATGCAAGAGTTGGCGGCTGGTGCGGTCGAAGACTAATTGATGAATGGTGGTGTGGGCTTCGTAGCGATTGCCCCTTCCCGGTTCCTGATTTCGCAAGTGGAACAGATCTCGAATGGAATGGATGCCGTCGCCAATCACGCTAGCCGGTCGTCGCTCTACGCACCCGGCGTATTGATGGTTGATGATCAGCACGCGATAGTCGCGTCCTGAGATGTGGGATTCTAGCTTGATCATGTCGCCAGTGGCCTCAATGAGGCTAGCGGCTTGGACGAGCTGATCGGGTGTCTTCAAATTTGGAAAGACGTTTTGGCTGAGGGAGCCTGAATTGGGCTTGGCCACAACGGGAAATGCGATCTCGTCGAGGGGAATGGCCTGGACTGTGTTGAAGGTTCCGTAGGAGATGGGAACGGCGAGTCCATGCCGTTGCATCAACTCTAGTTTTCGCGATTTGGCCTGTTCTGCGTCGTAGTCTGAATATTGCCTGCGAAAGGAAAAGTGTCCTGGATAGATTTTATAGATGAATCCTTTTCCGTCTCGCTCTGCGCGAAAGATTTTGTCCTCCAGGCTCAGAATTTTTAGGGTGAATCCGCGACGCATGCCCTCTTGCATCACTGTCCAAATGCGTTTGGTGATGTGACGGTAGTCGATGCCATCTGCATCGGGATTGTCGTTCGTGCGAATGGGCTTGGCGGTCATCAACGTGGCGGTTTCGACGGTGGCGGCTTTGGCGATCGCCCGTGCTTCTTTTGTGGCGTTGCGCAGGTTGATGGTGAGCGGTGTGTGCTGGAGCATTGTGGCCATCATCACCGAATGCTCAACCAACAGTCGGGCATTCTGATTGACGGTAACGGATGTTTCTCCGTTGGCTTCAATAAATTCTTCGTCGCTGTCTATGGGCTGAACCCATGCCACGGTGTTGTTGGGCGGGTTGATGCAGCCGAGTTGGTTGAGGTCATAGCTTGTTTGAGCGGCACAGGAACCGACCCCCGTTGCATCAGCCACCAGCACCATGCCAAAGACGGTGCTGTAGAGGGCGGGTTGCCCGGTTGCCGGATCGGTGTGGGTGTGGCGGATTCCCTGGAGTCGTTCCATCAGTTTTTGACATTCGGATGAGCGCGTTCCTCCCCGCACGGGGGTTCCGACAATCAAAATATGCGCCTGCTGAATTTGCTCTAGCAGGCGTGGAAATTCATCGCCTGCTCCCTCGTCTGCGGTGGTGCCTGGCAGGATGTGATGATCAACGGTGCGAATGTGATGGATGCGGCATCCGTGTTCGTGGTAGAGCGCTGCTACCCGATTCCAGAGTGCGTCGGTGTTGCTGAGTTCGGGCGATCGCTTCAGGGTGCAGTTGAGGAAAAGAACGGTGAGAGAATCCATAGACGGGTAGATGAAAGGTGATGAGTCATTGAATTATTTTTCATTGTGCGGCGTAAAAATGGGCTGAGCCTGAAGATGACCTGAGAGGATCGTGGAATATGACAGCATGAGTGTCTAGCCTCTAGCTGAGCGCAATTCATGAGGCTCTAATGCTAAATCGTTATGTGAGGTTGGAGCCTCAATGTGATCCGATGTCGTTTTGAGCAAAAGAATATGTTGTTCTTAGACTGTGCGATATACGGCAACTGCGGTGTTGAAGCAGGCTGGTTTACCGACAGCATTTTAGAGACTGGACGTGTTGGTCTTGAAGCGCAAGCGGTATAACTAAATGAAACCTCTAGAAAGAGAATATGCAGAAGATTAAGCTATTTTTGGCGTCGTCCTCAGAGCTGATCTTTGTAAAAGAGATGAGCTTAGGGACTTGC
>JBCCWF010000075.1:0-17949 GCA_039194035.1 Cyanobacteria bacterium P01_E01_bin.6
ATAGGCATCAATAAACTCACTTTAAAAACCTAGGGAGCGCCCCAGAGGGGTGCTCCCTAGGTTTTTGGGTTTTTAGCTTAATAACGCCAAACTACTTACTCACACGACTTGGTAAAGTTTACGAAGAAATGAGCGATTGAGGCCCGCATCGCGGGCCTCAATCGCTCATTTCTTCGTTATGAATCGGCGAACTTTGCCAAGTCGTGTACTCAGTTTGTTTGCTTAAAGACCCTGCAAATCTGTCAATAAGTAGCTAGCCATAAGTAAACGTAACCTTCCAAATACTGTACCGCCTGCGCAGCGGGCGGTACAGTATTCGAGGTTTTGGTTTTAATGACGTCCAGGTACTGATCAGCGACGTCCCAGAACCGTGACGCCAATTCCCCCTAGGATCATCACGGATGCAATCACTAAGCGCAGGGTTAGAACCTCTTGCAAAAAGAAAATTCCCCCCAATGCAGCCAGGATTGGAACTGCTAATTGCACGGTTGCTGCCTGCGTTCCGGTTAACCCTTTCAGCGCCGCATACCAGATGGCATAACCGACCCCAGAGGCGATCGCCCCGGATAACAGCGCTAGAATTATGCCTGCCTTCGATATCTGTATATCGGACATACTCACCAAGCTCACGCCCAGTGCAAATGGGACAGCGCGCGTGAAGTTGATGGTTGTGTAGGCGATCGGAACTTTGGTGCCACGACCCAATATGGAATAGAATCCCCACGCGACTCCGGCAATCACCATCAATCCGGCAGCGACGATTGGAGGTGCTTCGAGGCCTGGAGCAAAGAGATACCCTAGTCCCACAATGGCTAGCCCCACCCCAATCCACTCCAGACGCTGGGGTGTTTCGCCTTGTTTCACTGCTGTGGCGATCATGGTGATTTGCACAGTGCCGAAGAGGATGAGGGCTCCCGTCCCCGCTGTCAGTTGGAGGTAGGCAAAGGAAAAAGCAACGGCATAGATGAATAGCATGAGAGCTGCTGTCCACTTTCCCTGAAATTGTTTGGTGGGCTTACTGTTGGAGAAAAGGGCGATCGCCCACAGCATGAAAGCCCCAGAGGCTAAGCGCAGCGTTATAAAACTAGCAGCATCAATTGATTCAGCTCCCAGAGCCATGCGAGTTAGCAGTGAGTTGGCCGCAAATGCAATCAATGTCAAGACTGTCAAGAGAACCGTCTTTAGAACAGGCAATTGAGTTGGCATGGAGTGAGTGTATCAAAGGACTCGCTATTTTTTGTGAGAGTATGGTGTCGTCTGCTCTTAAGAAAACGCCTAGATGCTACCGAAATCCTATGGTTGAAATTGCCCAGCAGTTATCGACGGTCGACATTCGCCCTGTCACCACCGATGCAGAACGAGAGATGTTTTTGGATGTTCCATCGCGAGTGTATCAGGGTGACGAGAACTGGGTGCCTCCCCTACGGAGTAGCATAGCTAAGGAATTCGCCTCAACGAATACCTTCTTTGACTATGGCGAACTCCAACAACTTATTGCCGTTCGAACCGTCAATGGCAAGGATGAAGCGGTGGGTCGGGTTGTGGCTGCGCTCAACCATCGCCTCATTGAGAAAGAAGGCCAGTCGGTAGGACTCATCGGTTATTTTGAGTGCGTCCATGAGTTTGAGGTGGCAGCTGCCTTACTTGATGCTGCCTGTGATTGGCTGCGATCGCACGGAATGACTCTTGCCCGAGGTCCCATCGACCTCTCAACTCACAACCGCTGTCTATTCTTGGTCGATGGGTTTGACTCACCGCCGATGATCATGATGCCCTACAACCCACCCTACTACCCTGAATTTTTTGAACGCTACGGTTGGTACAAAGGGCGTGATGCCTATGCATATAAGCTAGATCTAGAGATAGTCCTGCCTCCTCAATATGAAAAAGGCTATCGCATTGCCATGAAGTCTGGCGTCACATTTCGAAAGATCAGAACGAAAGGGGATGCCTTTTGGGAGGATGTCAGAGCCATTTATCAACTCTTCACCACGTCATTTGCCGACAACTACAGCTCTTCTACCCGTACAGAAGAAGAATTTCTAGAAGAAGCCATGGATCTGAAAGATTTAGTGGATCCCGATATCTTCTGGATTGCTGAGTATGACAATGAAATGGTGGGGTTTCTCATGGCAATGCCGGACTACAACATTGTGTTAAAGCGAGTCAATGGCAAGCTCAATTGGGTTGGTCTGCTGAAATTTCTTTGGTATCGTCGCCAGATTGATCAAGCCCGGATTATTGTCATTTGTTCCTTGCCAGAGCAGCGTCGTCGAATGGTTCCGTTTGGGTTGACCTATCTAGCAATGATCAACGGGACACAGAAGAAACGCCCCTATAAATGTTCGGAGATGGGCTATATCTATGAAGACAACACCGCTTCTCGAAAGATAACCGAAGCCTCAGGCAGTAAAATTTACAAGACCTACCGCATTTACGAAAAAGCGCTATGAAAGTATTGGTGACCGGTGCAAACGGATTTACCGGGTCTCATCTGGTTCAGGCATTGGTGAACCGAGGAGATTCCGTTGTGGCCTTTGTTCGCAAGAGTAGTGATGTGTCTCGATTGGCCAACTGTCCTGTGACGTATGCCTATGGAGATATTACGGATGGAGCCTCTTTACAAGCCGCGATGGTTGGGGTCGACATCGTGTGTCACACCGCTGCCTATGTGGAATTAGGAGTTGTGAATGATGCGCTGATGGAGCGGGTGAATGTGGATGGTACCCGGATGGTGTTACAAGCTGCTCAACAGGCAGGCGTTACGAAATTCCTCTATTGCAGCACCATTGGAATCTATGGTGATACTCAGGGACAGGTGGTTGATGAAACTTTTGAGCGCACTCAGAAAAGCTTTTCCTCTTCCTACGATCGCACCAAATATGAAGCCCAGCTCTTGGTGGATCGGGCTGCTTGCGATGGCTTCCACACGATTAGTGTCATGCCATCGGGGATTTTTGGAGCAGATGATCCCCACTTTGGCCCTGTGATCCGGGCATTTCGGAATGGCAAGCTGAAGGTCTGGGCTGGGAGCGATCGCATTACAGGTATTGTGCATGTGGATGATTTGGTTGCAGGCATGTTCCTGGCTTTAGATCAGGCTCCGTCTGGCAGTCACTACATTCTCTCCTCTGGAGAAGTGACGACCCGTGATATGTTCGAGGTGTTGGGCACCGAACTCGGCATCCCTGCCCCGCAGGAAATCCCTGAGGGATTGGTGCGGCTAGCTGGCAATATCTTAGATCCGATTGGGCGCATCTTTAACTGGCAGCCGCCCCTCAGCCGTGAGCGAGTGCACTATATCTACGATCGATGTGTGCGCATTGATGGATCAAAAGCATGTCGAGAACTGGGGTGGTCACCACGACCGATTCAGCAAACGTTACGAGAATGTGTTGAGGGACTGTGATCTCACCGGTGGATAACCCACGCTTAAGCTTCCAACATTACCTCGATGATGTCGAGAAAATGCCAGGGCGATTTCTAAATCTGGCGATCGCCGCTCTGGTTCTCCTCTCATCCTTGATTTTCATTGCTGAAACATATCCTCTTGATGAGCAGATCCGCACTATACTGAATGGTGTCAACACCATCATTTTGATTATTTTTGCGATTGAATATGGATTGCGATTCTGGAGTGCCAATCATAAACTTCGATATCTCATCAGTCCCTATTCACTCATTGATCTGATTGCCATTTTGCCGTTTTTTATTGGCGTTCTTGATATTAGTTTCGTTCTGATTTTTCGATGGTTCCGAATTTTGCGTCTATTTCGGTTCATCAAAGGTCAAACGATTCTGGGGTATGTCAGCAGCGAAGATGCCACGATTCTGACGCGCATTTTCTTTACCCTATTTGCCATTGTGTTCGTTTATTCTGGCTTAATTTATCAAGTCGAACATCCAGTCAATGGTGATGAGTTCAACACGTTTTTGGATGCACTCTATTTTGCTGTCGCAACCATGACCACCGTTGGGTTTGGGGACATTACTCCAATTTCAGAACTGGGTCGATTGCTCACCATTCTGATGATTTGGAGTGGCATTACGCTCATCCCATGGCAAATTGGTGACCTCGTCAAGCGGCTATTGAAAACGCTGCGTCAAGTCGAGACCCCGTGTCCAGTTTGTAAGACAGAATTTCACGACAGTGATGCAAAATTTTGTCGTGTCTGTGGCTCCTCGCTGCACCCGATGCCGACCGTCAGTGGCGATCGCCCATAACGCATATTGGATTAGGCTTATCAATCCAATATGCGTATCTATTTTGTCGTCATGGTGTGGACGCCATCCCAGTTTGCCGGAGGAGGAGTCAGCAGGTATTGACGCGATCGCTCTAGGTGGGTCGCTGTTGCCCGATCATTGGTATTCAGGTGATTAGCTTGTTCAAACAAGGTGATGGCTTTTTTGAAATCACCGTGCTGATAGGCTGATCGGGCGGATTGATAGACATGCAAAAACTCATGAGTTTTATCATCAAGGGTTTGTTTGCGATCGCCCAATAGTTCATAAATGCTAATCGGCCGATTCTTTCCTTTCACCCGAATCCGATCCAGTTCTCGTGCCCAGATGCGATCGCGGCAAAACGCATACGTAAACTCACTCAGAATAATGTCGCACCCATACTTATCGGTCGTCCCATATTGCTTGGTCATGCCTTCTAATCGAGAGCTAATGTCGACCCCGTCCCCAATGACGGTGTAGTCCATTCGCTTTTGTGACCCAATATTGCCAGACACCACCTCGCCTGAACTCAGCCCAATGCCGATTTTTATTTTCATATCGTCAGGACGGGTCTCGTTAAATTCAATCAGCCGTTGTCGCATGTCCAACGCCGACTGTATCGACATCCAGGCATGTTCTTTTAGGGGCAACGGTGCACCAAATACAGCCATCAACGCATCGCCAATAAATTTATCCAGCGTGCCTTCATGGTTGAATACTGCCTCAACCATCGTTTCAAAGTAGGTATTGAGCAGCGACACCACCTCAGCTGCTTCCAGCCGCTCAGTGAGAGATGTATAGCCACGAATATCGGAAAACAGAATCGTGACGTCTTTCCGTTCACCCACCATCAGAGCATCGTCGCCCAAGGCCATGACCCGTTCAGCAACTCCAGGCGTCATGTATCGATACATCGTGGTTTTCATTCGCTTTTCTTGACTGATGTCTTCCAACACCACCAATCCACCCCGAACGCCTCCCTCTGGGTTATTGAGCGGATTAACGGTGAGATTAACACTGCGCTCTAACGGGTTTACCTGAGCTGCCGGAATCTGCGTGTCAGTATCATGGGTGGCTTGATTCCAGAGAATGTATTGCCCTGGCTGTTGGCGATCGCTCACGGCTAATAAGTACTGGGCTGAATCCATCTGATGACCACGTAGCCCAGACGCTTTCACGGCTCGTTGACTCACGCTAGTGACATAACGGTGGTCAGTTTCTGCCGGAACAATCACCAATCCAACCGACAGGGTCTGTTCTGGAACATAGTGACGTGCGCCAGTTTTGAGGCTGTCCTCAAGACGCATGTTCAAATTTTCAATCGGGACGATATCCCATACATGGCGACCAATCACCTGTTGCCGCCAAAGCATTGCTTGCTGTCGTGATCCCTCTTCAGGAAACGGGCACCCCAACAATTCAAGAGCCGAATCATTAATGGTGACGATATGGCCTTCCATATCGGTTGAAATCACAGCATCCGATAAGCTTTCGAGAATATCTTTTTGGTATTGTTTTTCTTGCAAAACACTCTCAAACAATTGAGCATTTTCCAGCGCAATCCCAGCTTGGGTATTGAACGCTCGCATGAACTCTTCATCAGAGTTCGTGAAATGTCCCTTGTTTTTGTTGATGAGCTGCGTCACCCCAATCAGTTTACTTTTGGAGTTGAACACAGGCATACAGAGCATGTTTCGCGTCACGTACCCTGTCCGCTTGTCAGTGCTGGGATCAAACCGAGGGTCTTCATAGGCATTCGGAATATTCAGGGGTTGTTTGGTCGATGCAACATAACCTGCAATGCCTTTATCCGCTGGAATGCGGATATCGATCATCGTTTCTCCATCGGCAGCAGCAACCCGAGACCACAGCTGGTTGTGCTCTGCGTCAAGCAGAAACAACGTGCTCCGGTCAGCCTTCATGAGTTTTCGAGCCTCATCCATCACAGCTTGTAACGTCTTCTCCAGATCCAAACTCTGAGCCAGACAGGCAGCCGCTCGCAAGAGAGCATGAACCCCCTTCTGATTACGAGCAGCAATATAAAAGGAATTGCAGCTTTCTAGAATAATTCCAATGGAATCAGCAAATTGCCGAAACATCTGCTCGTCATGGCTATCAAAGGGGCGTCGTGTATGCTTATTCAAAAGCTGCACAACGGCAACAACCTGATCCCGCTCTTTGCTGAAGATCGGCATACACAGGATGTTACGTGTCGAATACCCTGTTTGCTTATCAACATCTCGGTTGAAAAGTGGATGACCGTAAGCATCAGGAATATTTAGGTAGTCTCCAGTCGTTGCGACATGACCGGCAATCCCTGCGTTTAAAGGGATTCGAATTTCTAAAAACTTTTCGCCTTCTCCCTGAGCCACTTTTGACCAGAGTTCATCGCGCTCTTCATCCACTAGAAAAATGGTGGTGCGATCAGCTTGCAAAATTTGGCCAATCTTTAGCGTAAAGGCCTCTAAAATTTGCTCCAGCATTGTTTCCAATGCTTCGTTATTGATTAGATCAATCGCCTGGAGGAAATGCTCAAACTCATTCGTAATTTGATCCAGCAGGCTCGTAAACTGTGGGACTGGAAGGTCTTTGACTTGGCGCGTCAAATCACCTTTTCGGTCAACGTGAGAGAGTGATGCAAGCATGTTACAGAAGAGGTGAGTGAGGATGTCTGAGCGGTCAGCTGGAGTTACCAGCCTGTAGACTTACGCATGTCATCCAAATTCGTTGAAGTAGATGAACCAGATCTGGGCAGGTCTGACTCCTTATTCAATAGGAAGTCAAACAGATCCTGATCGTTCCTTGACACTTCATCGAATGGCACACATCACCCTGATTCTTTCTACGCTACATGGTCTTTCCAACCATGAATGATAGACGCATAAAACTTTGGTCAATAAATTATCAACCTTTATTAAAGATGTTACGAGGTTTTTGACAATGTATCATCCGTGATTGTTAGGTAGCAATACTAGAATGCTGCAGCAGTATATTGACGGTCTAAATCCCAAATTTACGCATAGTGTAGGGGCAAAGCATGCCTTGCCCTTACACTATGCGTAAATTTGGGATGAGTCTAAACTCCAGTATTGACTGGGTGTTCAACGTTTTTCGTATATAGAGCGCAGACTTAACGACACGTGTCGTCATCCGTACACATGCGAGAGGGAATCATCGGACTAAATCGGCGGATGTCTGCTAAGTACTGCTCTAAAACAACAAACTGCGGCAAATTCAAGCTGTAATACACCCATTTGCCTTGCTGCCGAGCGCGCAATAGGCCAGCGTCTTTCAAGGATTTGAGATGAAACGATAATTTTGACTGGCCCACATCCAGGCGATCGCGCAAATCACACACACAGAGTTCTTGCTCTTGCAACAACCTTAGAACCTTTAGCCGAAGTGGATCAGAAAGAGCCTGGAATCCCATTTCAATCGATTGTGATTCAACCTGTTGCGTTTGACTCATTCTGTTCAAATGATTATGCGATACTTCATCATGAGTATGATTATTACGATAGCCTAAGATGATGGACATCAACCTGCCCAATGTTGTTGCAGAGGTAACGACTGCCTTTGAACAATACGAACATGCCTTAATGACGAATAATGTGGCAGTACTGAATGAACTTTTCTGGGAAAATCCACTGACGATTCGCTACGGTGCAACCGAAAACTTGTATGGCTATGACGCGATCGCCCAATTTCGACAACAGCGATCGCCTGTGGGGCTAAACCGTACCCTGATGAATACGGTCATCACGACCTATGGCCAAGACCTTGCGACAGCGAACACTGAAACCAAGCGCGTAGCCTCTGGCAAAATTGGACGACAGACCCAAACGTGGATGCGTACCTCTGATGGATGGCGAATTGTGAGTGCTCATGTATCGTTTTTGCCGGACTAACCCTCACAATTTCAATCACCCTCTGCGAAGAGCTGATTAGCTCCAGTCTTCTCCGCCGCGTCCACCCACATTCCGATAGACGTCAGGAGTCTGATGAATTTCACGGGTTTTTTCAAATAGGGTGTCTTCAGTAAACTTCCAGCGATTCATGACCTTAGTCAAGTCAGCTTGAATATCGCGGGCCCCAGGAAACCCCTGATACCGCATCATGAGTCGCGCTAGCTCAGCCAAGTTATAGTCTGTGGGGTCTTCAGCTAATAGGGTATTCACAATATGCCGATCCGCCATGTATTGAGGATGCTGCTGTTCTTTTTGCGTCGAAGAGTCAGAATTAGATGCCATAGCTGAGTGTTTAGAGGGTACGAAATCTCAAAAGCTCGCGTTGCTAAGTGAGGGTGATTTGCGGATTTGAAGAATTACATCAAGGATTTAGTCATCCAAATAGACTTTGGCACATATCCTAACTTCCGATACAGTTGCAACGCAGGTGCATTATCGTGGAACACTTGTAAGGCAATCTGGCGATCGCCCCGTGAGGTTGCCCAGGCTTCTGCTTTCTGCATCAGTGCAGACCCGATTCCCTGATGGCGCTCAGGGGGAACCACATAGAGCAAAAATACATACGTGTGGCGATCGCCCTGAATCTGGTCAATTGCATTTCCTAACCACAAACAGCCTACCGGAGAATCTGGAGAAATGGCCCCTTTCCGAAACTGCATCGGCTGATTCAATTCCTCAGCGTGATCGTCATCATCAGGAACGACCCACCATAGCTGCATATCGCCAGCTAGATATTGATCGACTGTTTTAGCGAGATGAGAAAAGTCGTTCTGAGGATATAACTCACGATAGGTACGCTGCATAAACTTGACCAGCAATGACCGATCAAGTCGTGACCCATGTCTAACGACATACCCAGGAATTAACGAAACACCCATGTCGTGACTCTAACCCATGACTGAATACGGGGTGTCTGTGCCTGACCTCAACAGACTCAATCCATCATAGAACTGTTGGTGCGATTAGGGGATATGGTTGCAATGGTTAGTGATTCGATTGGGTTAAATCAGTGGTCACAATTAACTGGTAATACCCATAAAACCCTGCGCTGCCTGCTGTTCGGGCGGCACAGGATTTAGGCTTTTGATTATGGCTATCTACTTATACGAATTATACGAAAACGGAAGCGGTGAGATGGGCGTGGGCGATCGCTGCGTTAGGCAACCCCAGTGCTGCTGTATCAGAGGCTGTATTAGGTTCTTCAATCGGAGCAGGAGCGGCTAAATCACTCGGCAGAAAGATGCGGGCGCTCACGGCTAACATGGCGATCGCAAAAATTAGCACGATGAAGAAGGGAGCAACGTAAGAGCGGAGAAAAGACATCAATTATTTAACCTGAAACTTAAAAACAACTGTTTTGATGGGTACAGCCCTATCTTACCGCTAGGGGCAGCTTCCTGACTGCTATAGGGCGATCGCCTCTCCTTGCCAGTGAGATGAGAGAACGTTCAATCATTTAAGTAGATAGCCATAATTAAACGTATCTTTCCAAATCCTGCGCCGCCCGCGCAGCGGGCGGCGCAGGATTTGAGGATTTGGTTTTAATGACGTCCAGGTATTTATTTACGTTTCCGTACACGCTTGAAAGGGTTTGTAACGTAAGCCAGGGAAAAATTAACGGGATTGTGAGGCACGGAGCGCTTCACAATCCCGGCTTAAAATACAAGCTTTTTCAAGCAAAAACTTGATCTCAGTCATTTTCTCAAAACTCTTTTTCTAATACTGTTTCAAACAGAAGGCTTAATGCGTTCTTTTCAGGCATACAGTGCCGATAGCTTCATATATTGTGGCGAAGAATTCAGTCCACTTCGATTGGTGATATCAAAGATGACTGTACAAGCCAAAAGCAAACAACGAACGTTAGATGTTGCGAACTCATGGCGGGCAGGTAGAGATTGTCTGGATTACAGAGGAGGAGGGACAGCACGCGTCAGAATTGCAGAGCACCCTAAAAAGCCAATCAATGCACTTGATGTAGCGTCACGAGTCTTGGTTATTGTTAGCGATGTTTCGCTTGCTCACCTCATTCAGCTTGAGTTAGAGCGTGATGGCTATCGTGTGGTGCTTTCATTTGATGGGTTATCTGGGTTTGTGGCGGTGCAAGAAGAGTATCCTGATCTCATCGTGGTCGATTGGGCATTGGCTGGATTGGCAGCAACTGAGTTTTGTCGATACCTGCGATCGAACTCTTATCGAGCACCATTAATCATGTTGACGGAAGTAGAGCAGGTGAGCGATCGCATTGCCAGTTTAAATTCAGGTGCCGACGATTGTCTCGCTAAGCCATTTCAAATGGATGAACTCCGAGCTAAAATTCGTGCTCATTTTCGGCGAATGGGGCATGGTGTTGGGCATATTTTGCGATTTGCAGATTTAGTGATGGATATTCAGGCACGGGATGTGCGTCGCAGTGGTTCTAGTATTTACTTCACGGCTCGGGAATTTGACTTGCTGGAGTATTTGATGCGTCATCCGAATCAAGTGCTGAGTCGCTCACAGATTTTGAGTCAGGTGTGGGGGAACGATTTCGAAGGAGAGTCGAATGTTGTGGAAGTGTATATTCGAAACCTTCGCCAAAAATTGGAGCACTGTCAGGGTAAACGGCTAATTCAAACGATGAGAGGGGTTGGGTATGTTCTTCGGGAGCGATGAATTGCTGGTTCTTTTGCCGGCGACATCTGGTAAACCCAAGATTAGAGGAAAAATGTCTCAATCACTATGGCCACAGCGATAACAGTCCTTTACGATAGGCATTTCCCCTACACTGGATCCAAGTATGGATTTGTCGTCAATTGTTGCCATTGATCAGCATGCACACGCCATGCTGACGGACGTAGACTCTCAAGCTCTTCCGTTGGCCGCTGTGTTTACAGAACGGTTTACGTCTGATCTAGTTCAGCATCATGCTCGACAGACCCTCAGCTACTCCCGTAGTCTTCGAGAGATTGCAGCACTACTAACGTGTGACCCAACGGAGGAAGCGATTCATCAGTGTCGAGAGGCAATTGGACTGGAGACTCTCACGAAGCAATGCATTGATGCGGCAAATCTTGAGGCCATTTTACTAGATGATGGATTTTTCCCTAAGTCCAGTCTGCCTTGGGATTGGCATCAACAATTTACCCAGGTATATCGCTTAATCCAAGTGGAGACATTGGCTGAGCGTTTAATGGCTGAGGTGGATCGCTTTGATGTGTTTTTAGAGTGGTTTCGGAGCGAACTCGATCCATTGTCTCACCATGTTATTGGATTCACGAGCACGGCAGCCTATCGCACTGGACTTGATATCCAATGGGTATATCCTGAAATGGCTGAAGCCTGCTTTTATGAGGTGAAACAGCAAAATGGTTCGGTGCAACAACCGATTCGGCTGACAGAAAAAGTGCTGATCGATTTTTTGGTGATTGAAGCACTGGGTATTGCGGCTCAACATTCCATTCCATTCCAGTTTTATGCTGGGATGAGCAGTTCAATCGTTGATGTTCAGGTGTTGAATCCATTGCATCTGCGCCCAATTTTGGAAGAAGCGAGATATCAGTCGATTCCAATTGTGTTGCTCTATGGAGCCTATCCATTTATGAGGGAGGCAGGGTTCTTGTCGTCGGCATACTCCCAGGTTTATGTGGATTTTGGTCGTGTTGTCTCTTCGTTCAGCGTTCGAGGGATGCGGCAATTGCTTCATAGCTTGATGGAGCGGGCTCCCTTGAGTAAAATTCTGTATTCTTCCGGAGCTTACTTTTTCCCTGATTTGTTTTATTTGGGCGCAAAGTGGGGGCGTGAGGTTTTGGGGCAGGTGCTTGATGATGCGGTTGAAGATGGAGATCTGAGCGCTAGTGACGCAGAAAATGGGGCGATCGCCATTCTTCGTGGCAATGCCCAACGACTATATTTCAAAGGCTGAGACTTGATGCCGTTCGATTCTCCGTAAGTAGCTCGGCGGTATTAAATTGAAAACCTAAAAACCTGGGGCGCTCCCTCCCGGGGAGCGCCCCAGGTTTTTAAAGTGAGTTTATTGATGCCTATCTACTTCATTAATGGGTTGGTGATTTCAGAAACTCATTGGCAACGGTTTGCAGGGTGGATGTGGGAACCTCATGGAAAAACCGCTGACGGAACTGTTCTTCTTCTATGGCCGTGATGAAGTTCTGAATCAACGAGAGTGCGGGAGGGGTTTCAGGATCACGAGTGGATTCGGATAGCGGTGACTGGGCCATGATCGTTATCTGATGACTCGCTGGAGTGATACGAAACCCGAGGGCCGTGAGGGCGCTCAATCCAAGCTGGAGCGATCGCCCTCCAATGCCCAGAATGTTTTGTAATTCATCAATAGAGGTCGGCTGCTGAGTTCGACTACTATATTTGGCGATGCCAACGAGTCGATGCCAGATTTGCAACGGAGTCTGATTGGCTGGGGGAGGGAAGGCGATCGCCAAGGGTGTGTTCTGCTGTTGTGCCTGGTTCAACCCGTCGTAAAAATCGTGCCATGTAGCAGGACGCTGATTCACTTCCACCGGAATACAGTCGGGTTGAGCTTCCTCGTTTAAAGGCTGCGGAGTAACGGGATCTGGAAAAGAGTCGCCTGGGGAGCCTGGTACAGATGGTAGAGTTTTGGTGCGCCAGTCGAGAAGTTGTTGGGAGGACGGCTGGGGAGTGTTTGACAGACTGTTGTGATGAACCACCTGATAGGGGGATGCTGATACCGCAAGGGGACGCACCGCAATGAGTCGAATCTCATAGTGAGGCTTATGTTTTCTTTGGGGTGCGCTGTTGTAATCGAGTTCAACCAGAGCCTCACATCGACCGTCTGGCACATCTTCTTTGTAATGTCCCCACCAGGTTCCTGGAAATCCCTGATTGACGGAATCATCCCATAGGTTGAACGTGGTTTTGATGTAGTTGAGCTTGCGATTATTGAAGTCTTGAATATTTCGGTTCCAAACATTCGTAAACCAGCAATGGCGAATGAGTAAGCGTGGAATGGGGTTTCCCATGCCATAAGGTTCGAGTAAGCTAAGTTCGCGAAAGAGTGGTCTACCCAAATCGGCCACGTGAACGGTTAAGTCGGCTTGAACGACAGGCTGCTGGGCGATCGCCGTCCCATACCGAGAACGAAATTCTTGGTTGATGGCATCGGCAAAAAACTGGATATCATCCACACGCAGGCTCAATCCTGCGGCAAACGGATGGCCTCCGAAGCTGCGTAAAAGATGGGATTGGCTTTTCACTAAATCATATAAATTGATGGCGTTGACGGACCGTGCCGATCCTCTGGCAATTAAAACCTGGGAAGGAGAGTCAGCACTAGCCACACGCTGATTGATGGCGCCTTGATGTGAAGGCTGTGGGGTGGGGTAGCTCAGTAAAATAGCGGGTCGGCCATAGGTTTGGGCAATGTGTCCTGCGACTAGTCCCAAGACACCCACAGGCCACTGGGCATCGGCTAAGACAATGACGCCTGTGGTCGACAAGTCTAATTCTGCCAACCTCATCGTGACTTGATGTTCGACATCTCGTTGGAGGGCTTTTCGTCTCAGATTCGCGAGTTCTGTTGCTTCTGCTAGCTGGCGACATTGGTCAATGTCGGTGCTAGTCAGCAAGTCAACACAGAAGTGGGCATCCCCGTGGATGCGGCTAATTGCATTGATGCGGGGGCCAATGCCAAAGGAAATATCGGTGGGGCGATCGCCACTGCGGCGACAATATTTTAAGAGTTCAGCAATGCCAGGTCGTGTTGGTGTGTTGACTTGAGTTTGTAACTGTCGAATGCCAACTTGGGCTAGGTAGCGACAGTCTCTTTTCAATTCGACGAGATCGGCAATGAGACCAATGGCAACGAGGTCAAGCAATTGAGTCAGCGGGAGAGAAGGAATATCAGGCAATGCTGTGTACAGTGCTTCAATCAACTTGTACGCGACAGCAACGCCAGACAGATGAGCAAGGGGATGATCAGAGGGAAGCGATCGCGGATTGATGATGGCCGTTACATGCGGTCGAACTGACGGAAGAGTGTGATGGTCGGTAACAATGATGTCGATGCCCAACCCATTGGCATGGTCTATCTCAGCAAGGTTTGTGCTGCCCGTATCGCAGGTAACGATGAGAGTGATGCCTTGATCCGCGAGGGCATCTAACCCATGTATCGACAGACCGTGGGATTCTTTCAGTCGATTGGGGATGATGTAGGAAAGGCGATCGCCCCTGGGAAAGAATTGCCCGATTCCTTCCCACAGAACAGAGGTAGCCGTCACCCCGTCAGCGTCAAAATCCCCCCAAATGGCAACCTTTTCATGGGATTGGCGAGCTTTGATGAGGCGGGCGATCGCCCATTCCATTTCTTCTCCAAATGCTGATGCGGGTGTGGGGAGATAAGCCTCAGGATTGACAAACGAATCAAGCTGATCAGAAGCTTGAATGCCTCGCTGCCACAACAATTGTGCAGCAAATTTCCCTTCTGACTCTGACGTATATTGGCTCACGGCCTGGATAAAATCAGTGCTCGGAGTGGAGCGTGGAGGAAAATGCCAAATAGCGTTAGGCTGTGTCATTCGCAACAATGTCCTAATGGCTTAGTACGGATATCCGACGAACATAAACACCATGAATTGAGACGTAGTGGCTTAGTTGAACGTTTACGTACAGATTTTGGTTCAGCACTTAGCCCATCGTAGCGCTAGAGGCTGAGACGAAGGTCAATCATGGCTAGAAAAAGAATAGCGCTGCTCTCCTCGGGTTCCAACTTGGAACATGAATTAGATCACTCACTTCAATAAAATACGCAACAAAAATTCATTCAAAACTGTTCGAAATCTGGAGAAAGTTTGAAATTAAATTCAATGCGTTAAGCAAAGTTTATTAATGTATTTTAATATTTTCAAAATCACTACATACTCTGTGAAATAAGGGCTTCAGGCTTTTTCTTGACAATAGTGAAATGGGCTTAATCAGTCGGTCATTAAGTCTTCTTGCAGGCTTCTAAGGAAACGAATTGAAGTGGTGTTGAATGAGATTAATAAGGAAATACACCTTACACGTTCACTCTTCAATTTCTCAGCCATGTCTTGGTACTCTCCACTAACCCGCCTCGTTTTCAACTTCTACCGGGAAGATCCGGAAGAACTCCTCGCCCTGCGAGGTCTCGGTAAATGCAAGCTCTCCCGTTGGTGGGGGACTTTTCGGGTGAATTGTACTGATGCTAAAACAGCATCAGACTTGATTGGAGCCATTGAGCTTCTGCGAGAACCAATCGCACAGCTGCGATTGGCGCAACAAGTCAAGATTATGGTGAATGGGAAGGCTGTTGCAACATTTCCAGTGCATGTCGTCAACTTTTACAATAAAACGATTGATAAACATTCATCATAATTCGGACATCATCCGGTCATAGTCCGAGGGTTTTGACCCGAAGACAATGCATTAAAGAGGGTAGCGCTTTCTGTAGAAAGCGCTACCCTCTTTAATGCCTTTAGACTAAGCCTAGAACTAAATCTAGACCAAGTGGAGAACTGCAGTTTTTCCGCAGGAAAAGCTACCATTCACGGCCTAGAAGAGATTTGAATTAGATCGAGAAGAAACTAGGATGCGAGAGCAACTTCAAGCATTTGCTGAAGCTCACCACTTTGATAAAGCTCAATCAGGATATCAGACCCGCCAACAAATTCTCCGTTGACGTATATCTGAGGAATCGTTGGCCAGCTTGAGTATTCTTTAATGCCTTGGCGAATTTCCTGATCCGAAAGCACATCAAAGGTCTCAAATGGAACACCTAACATGTTCATAATTTGAACAACGTTGTTGGAAAACCCACACTGGGGCATAAGTTTTGTGCCCTTCATAAACAAAACAATTTTGCTGCTGTTTACGATGGTATCAATGCGCTCTTTGAGTTCAGGAGTCATAGGGTTTCAAGTCTTCTAAACGAACGATGGTCTGTAAGAGTAATGTTGAGGACTGTTTTCAACAGAAGGACTCATTCCAATAAAGTGTACATCCTAAGGTTGCTTGCTTGCTGTTGACCAAGCTTCAGGAGTATAAGTTTTGAGTGACAATGCATGAATCGCTTCCGTTGACATGGCATCTTGAACAGAGCGATAAACTAGTTGATGTTGTTGTACGCGACCTTTTCCCTCAAACATTGAGGAGACAACGACAACTTGATAATGATCACCACCACCGGTTAAGTCCTGAACTTGGACGACCGCATCAGGGATACCTGCTTTAATCATCGACTCGACATTTTCTGTGCTGACCATATTCTCACCTCAATTCATTCCTATTCTCGGATTTCCGCATGGATCATTTCTGCAGTGGTAAGTACCTCGACACAATTAGAAAACAAACTCATAACCCTGCGCCGCCTGCACAGGGTTTTACCGTTAATTGTGACTACCTACTTATGTGATTCAGATGCTATCAAGTTTACTAACTCAAACACATGGTACCGCCGAGGTCTGGTGAAACTCAATAGCGATCGCCCAATCAACAGATGTTCTTTGGGCGATCGCCATGATTTTTGTCTGGATTCCAGCCTAAGGGTACAATCTGCGTTACCGAACAGATGATGTTTCGCTATCTTGCTGACCACGAGGATACGGAGCATCCACAAAACCTAGCTCAAATAATTGACGATAGGCACGCTGACCTAAGTCGCGAGTCGGTTGTTGACTCTGAATGATTTGAACCAGTAGGGGAACGGCAAGGTCAGGCTGATTTTGCGCCCGATGAACTAGGGCTAATTGATAGGTTGCTTGGTCACGCATTTGAGCTGTGTCGAGCGCAAGCTGACGTTGACTATCCGCAATCCGATTGTCAATTCCAGAGAAACTACCAGCAAGCTGCTGATAAAAATTTGAAAGCTGATTGTAAACCTGGCGAGCTTCTTGGAGTTTTTCAACCGCTAAGTCATAGTCCTGAGAAGAAACGGCATCGCTGGCTTCATTCATCAGCCGTTCTCCACCTTCTAGGCTGAGAAAGCTAGAGCGCTGGCTAAGGGGACGCAAATCATCGTCGCTGCTTTCAGGCTCATCAGAAGACGGCAGAAGGGTTGGATCGTTCAAGTCTTCGAGTTCTACACCATCAAGATCCACAGACGTGTCCTGAGCCTGTACAGAAGGCGCAATAAAAGGAATCGTGGCAAAAGAGAGACATGCGCCTGCTGCGAGGGCATAACAACGAATTGAACGAATACTTACAGCGTTTAAGTTAACCATGAAGCGACTTTTTGGGAACAAGAAACATTGAACAACAGACAATTCAATAGAGCATGCCATTAGGCTATGCGACTGTAACAAATATTCAACCTGAGTTACTTGGGCTATCTTACCATTGCAGATCGAAATATTTCACCTTGGGAAGAGCTGAAACTCTAAATGATAAACAGCAAAACGCATTTTGTGTCATTGACCAAGATGTAATACGGGGAGTTTAGCTGATGCCAAACTCCCCGTAATTCTGTTAAGTAGCTAGCCATCATTAAACGTACTCTTCTAAAAACGTACTCTTCCAAACCATGTGCCGATCATTAAGCGGGCGGCACATGATTTGGATTTTTGGCTTTAACTACGTTCAGGTACATATCAATTCCATCATTGATACGTAGATAGGCATCAATAAACTCAATTTAACAACCTGAGGAGTGCCCTGGAGGACACTCCCCAGGTTGTTAGGTTTTCAGTTTAATACCGCCGAGCTACTTAATGGATTAAGTTCCAATATTCAGCAGCTCAACATCAAATATGAGCGTCGCGTTTGGAGGAATAAC
>JBCCWF010000076.1:0-17905 GCA_039194035.1 Cyanobacteria bacterium P01_E01_bin.6
CCCCAAATACTGTACCGCCCGCTGCGCGGGCGGTACAGTATTTGGAAGGTTACGTTTACTTATGGCTAGCTACTTAGCAAGCTCTGAATCCATATAGTCGCGGACACTTGAGTTGGAGTCAGAATATGTTTGCGGAACATTCTGACAAACATGTTCTGACTCTAACTGATGGACTGGCTAATGGACTGGCGAGCTATAAAACCAGACTTCAAATCCGGACTTATTTAATGGTCAATTAATGGTCAGTGCTAATCAACGTAGTCTAAAACGACCTCTTTGGGATATCGCACTTTCGGACGGGTAGCGGATTTGTCGTCTTCTGCTCGGTAACCTGCGGGACAGACAACGACCGATGCATACCCCTGTTCTGGTAAGCCCAGAACCTCGTCATACTTTGAAGGGACAAAACCTTCCATTGGGCAGGTATCAATTTCTAGCATTGCAGCACAGGTCATGAACTGTGCAAGGGCAATATAAACTTGGCGCGTGGCCCATTCATCCATGTTCAACGGATAAGGAGGTTTTTGCAAAAAGCCTTTCACGACGTTTGCAAATCCCTGGAGATTTTCGACTGGGGTGCCCTGGACTTCAGACATCCGCGCCATATAGCGATCAACGTCTGCATCAGTAATATCTTTTTTAATTGCTAAGACAACGAGATGAGACGCATCGACAACTTGGGTCTGTCCCCAAGAGTGTGCCACTAAGGTTTGGCGAATGTCGGAGTTTCGAACCACGAAAAACTTCCAAGGCTGTAGGCCAAATGATGAGGGCGCAAGCACTAAGCTTTGCTCAAGGGCTGCCCACACATCATCAGGAATCTTTTTTGCGGGATCAAATTTCTTCGTTGCATAACGCCACTGAAGTTGATTTAAAACGTCGCTGGGCGTGAACGGAGTATTACTCATAAGTGCGTTGCTCATCTAGGAAATGGTGTGCAATTTGGCCATATGAATCATATAGCGACCAAGCTTAGTTTATGAATGTGATTCTCACGATTACACGAAGAAGATGTTTAGCCGTTCTTCTCTTGGTAACCTTAGTGACTACAATCGCAGGCGATGCGAATGTTTTTGACTCGTTAATTTTGGAGGAGTCTGAATAAATCGTTGCGATTGAGTCGTTGTTTGTTTAGTCGCGGTTTTAACCGCCGCAAACGTTGAATACATCCTCTAAGACTTATTCGTGAGAACAATCATGCCGTTTAAGCCTAAACAAGAATCATTATTTTTGCATCGTGTCATTTTGTCCTCATCCAATCGAATTAACGTCAGTCACAGCATAAAATCCATGACTGGAATACACGTCTAGATTTTGCCTGCTGCTTATTTATAGTGAAGCTAGCTCATGAAGCTAGCTCAGCAGAATATCGCCCTAATGTAATCAGAGAGAAGTATTGCTGGTACATGTGGTATTTGAGGTAGACGTGGCAGGGAAAGCCTGTCCCTATGAAATAATCTTCGTCCCACGTGCCGTCGGGTAACTGTGTAGTAATCAGATATTGAATTCCGCGCTCGATCGCCTGCGTTCCTGGGTTGCCCGTTGCTTTAGCGGCATCGAGGAGTCCAATGAGTGCCCAAGCGGTTTGGGATGCTGTGCTGTCCCCCTATCCCCGTAGGGCAGGTCATTTCAATTCTCAGTCGAACGGCGCGATCGCCTAGTTCCAGTTCAGCTGATCAACGATGGCTTGCGTGACCGATGGAGTCCAACCGGATTACTTATGGCAAACGCAACAATAGCTTCGGTTCTTTCTGGGGCAATTATTGGTTTAGGCGACAGACAGTCGTCCTCTGCTAAATCTCAATGTGAGACGTGTAGCAGGTCCAATCAGAGCGAGACAACACCTTGCCGCATACGACAGGAATGCGCTTCTCTTGATAGGCAACAAAGTTAAAGACGAGTAGCGGCATTCCTAGCGGCACCAACAATTGTTCACTCAACTCATAGCTTGCTGGAATGCTTTCTAAGCTTACTTTCGCGGCATGGAGCTTGATGCCCTGTGTTTCTAACGTGCTGTATGTAAAACGAGACGCCAGTTGCTCAGACAGTCGTTCACCAATGGCGTCAGGAAAATAATCAACTTCGATTGCGATGGGTGACTCATCCGCATAGATAATCTTTTCTTGCAAGTAAACAGGAGGGTCACCATCACGCAGCTCCAGTTTTTTCATAACATCGATGGGAGGATGCGTGTGCTGAAATCGTAATGATTGAATGCGACCCACATATCCTTGATGTTTGAGTGCAATATCAAACTGCATCAATGGATTCGCCATCGAAAAGCTAATTTTGTGGCGATCGCTCACAAAACTACCCTTCCCTTGCTGGGTTGTCACCAGTCCTTGCTTCATCAAGTTGGCGATCGCTCGCCGAATAGTCGTCCGACTCACCCCAAATGCACCCCCTAAGTCAAATTCACTTGGGAGTTTTTCACCGGGTTCATATTGACCAGCTTCAATATGATCCTTCAGCTGCTCTGAAATCGAAATGTGCAGCGGCTGCTTCGGGGGGCGGGGCGGTGTTGATGCCATAGCAGACGAAACATCGTCATAGAGTACAGCGGACGTCATCTTGAAATCTGTCACAGAGCTTGAGACGTATCCACTACAATTTTTACCCCATAACCGAGGCATTGATCGAGAGGCTATCTCACTCACAGGAACCGGGGCGGCTATACGCCAACAGGCTGAAACCGCGCAAGGCTAAAGAGACTGGTGTCATGGGGGGTCTGTCCATCCATGGCCAAATCTGCCAACATCTTGCCCAACAACGTCGTGAACTTAAATCCGTGGCCAGAAAAGCCTGCTCCGATCGCAACATGGGAATAGTGAGGGTGCCGATCAACAATGAAATGCTTATCGGGTGTGAGGGTGTAGAGACAGCGACGCGTAGTCACCAGTGGGCCAGCCGCACCAGGAATGTACTGACGAGCAAAGTCACGAATCCGCTCGGTCCACTCGTGACTCGGCGTATAGTCCACTTCGCTCGGGTGATTCACTGTCTCCCATCCATAAAAAGTGGTGATTTTAACGCCAATACTGGGATCTTCATGGGGAATTCCGTAGGGCATGTCACCATAATCGCCATTCATATGGGCAAAGAATACAGGGAAGGTGCCAGGCTCAAAGTCAGCAACATTCGCTGGTTTGTAAAAACCTAGCTGACACGGCATGATTTTTAGGGGCAGGTCAATTCCTTGGGTTGCCAGCAGTTCCTTCGCCCAACTCCCTACCGTCACGATGAGGCGATCGCCACTAAAGGTATCCTGCGCCGTTTTCACCTCAACACCATTCGCCCTCGGCTGAACACTCACCACAGGTGTCTGATCCATCACCGTCGCGCCTCGCGCTTGCGCCAACCGCACATGAGCCAAAACGCAGTGGGAAGCCCGAAGCAATCCTGAATCAGGGTTAAACAGACCCTCCATGCCCTCTTGCAGCGTGAACTGAGGGTATCGTTGATGAATCGCCTCACGAGTAAGGTGCTCGTAGTCGAGTTGCGCCGTATCCATGCTGGTTTTCAAACCTTGAAAGGTATCCGTATCTGGGAACCCAAAGTCCAATCCTCCAGTTTTGACATACAGCGGCTCGTCGGCCTCGCTCTGTAGCTCAAACCAGAGGCGGTACGCATCCCGCATCAGGTCAATATAGATAGGGTCGTCGTAGGTGTAGCGAATCACACGAGAGTATCCATAGGAACTTCCGTTCTGGTGATTTATTTCAAATTGCTCCAGCAACAAGACCCGCTTTCCTGCTTTCGCCAGGTAGTACGCTGCCGCACTGCCGACCCCACCAGCTCCAATGACAATGGCGTCAAAATGTTGAGTCATAGCCGTATTTTGCTCGGATAGTAAAACATTGCACGCTGATCATGGTCAGTCTAAAAATCGGGGATCTAGAAGATCCCCGATTTTTAGACGTTGCACCCTTGAACCACCCTATCGGGCGATCGCCTCTTCTGGAATTTGCTCCGATTCTTGCAACGTTTTGGCGTCAATCATGGCCAATTCTTGATTGAGTCCCCGATAGAGGCTGTAGCACATTACAAGTAAGACAAACGCAAAAGGCAATCCCGTCGTAATCGAGGCGGTTTGAAGAGCCTGTAAGCCACCACCCAACAACAGCACTGCCGCAATAACACCTTCCGTCACGGCCCAAAACACTCGCTGAGGAACGGGTGAATCGAGTTTACCACCGGAGGTCAAACTGTCAACCACCAACGATCCTGAGTCAGATGAAGTAACAAAAAACACCACGACTAATACAATTCCCACAAACGATGTGATCGCCGTTAGCGGCAGCTGTTGCAGCATCACAAAGAGGGCAGTTGCAACATTTGCAGCTACAGCATCACCAATCACACCGGTCAATTCTCCGAGTTCCATCGACATGGCTGTTCCGCCAAACACCGACATCCATAGGAATGTGAGGAGGGTCGGCAGCAGCAACACACCCAAAAGAAATTCCCGAACCGTACGCCCCTTTGACACACGGGCAATAAAAATGCCAACAAAGGGAGACCAGGAAATCCACCAGCCCCAATAGAAAACAGTCCAACCATTCTGCCAGGTGCCGCCATCGAAGGTTTCTGTCCAAAAACTCAAGGTCGGCAATGAAGCAGAATAGTAACCCACGACCTGAACAAAGGAACCCAAGATAAACAGCGTCGGGCCAACGAGCAATACAAACACCATGAAAATGGCAGCCAGGATCATGTTGAGTTCGCTTAAGCGTCGAACCCCTGCATCTAAGCCCGACACCACAGAGGCCGTTGCAAATCCCGTGATAATGGCAATCAGCCCCACTTGCACAGGCGTACTAATCGGCAGACCAACAAGAAAATTAAAGCCAGCGTTGACCTGCTGAACGCCAAATCCCAGCGATGTCGCTAGACCAAACAATGTTGACGCAACGGCAAGAATGTCAATGGAGTTTCCTATCCAACCATAAATGCGATCGCCCAACACAGGATAAAACACCGAGCGGATGGTCAACGGCAGCCCCCAGTTATAGGTAAAAAAGCCGAGGGCAAGACCCACAATGGCATAAATCCCCCAGGCATGAAGCCCCCAGTGAAAAAAGGTAATACCGAGTGCCTGCTGCGCTGCATCTTGCGACAAGGGTTCAATAGTACCAATCACCGCAGGCGGAGACTGAAAGTGGTAGACAGGCTCTGCAACACTCCAAAACATGAGGCCAATGCCCATACCTGCACTAATGAGCATGGCAATCCACGCGAAGGTGGGGAACTCTGGCTTAGCATCCTGACCGCCTAAGCGTATTTTTCCAAACTTACTGAACGCTAATATGACAGCAAACCCTAAATAGACGCTGACAGACAAAATTAAGAACCAGCCCATCCCTTCAGCGATCGCCGATTGAATGGCACCAAATGCATTTTCCGCAGGCTCTCGAAAAACAAGCGTCACACCTACAAACAAAAGAATCAGTCCAGCAGAGACAATAAACACCTCTGGATGGAAGTCGAACCCATAACCCGCAATATTTCGATCGCCCGGTTTTCGTCTACTACGGATATGGTCGGCGATCGCCGCCTGCTCTTGAACAATTGGATCCTGATGGGTCATCGATAACGTTTACTCCATAACGATGGAACACATGAATACTCAGAACATGGACAACAAAATGCCGCTAATTCTGCGTTCTCTCTCAACCAATTCCTAACGCCAATGACTCATGGCCAGAGAAAAGGGCATCTTGCTCGACCCACATTGGACAACTATCTATTGCAGGACGAAAAGTTTAGCCAACATCACATCCGCAAAACGCTCAATGTATCTCTTGCGGCAACATCACACCACCAGAAACCAGATAGCAATAGTGTAAAAATAGGTCGAACAAAATCAGGCGTCTGTCTTAGAAGATACAGCTGTTATGACAAGTTCTGAATTTCATCGTTTTATGATAAAAAGAACTATTTTACAAGCAAATAATTAAGCTGTTTCACAATTGAGATAACGCACCTAGAATCATTGATTGGCAACGGTTTCAAGCCTACAAAGGGAAAATTAAAACATAATATTACGATTGGTTTATATTTCTAGAATCCTTGATTACCTGAGGTTTTGTGAGTTTTATAGAAATTCTATCAGTCCATGAAATCCTCTCAAAAACATTCCGACAAGATTACAAAATAGTAAAATACAAAACATTTTTTGTTCAAAATCAGAACTTATTGTCTAGTTTTACAACTTGTAATTACAAGCTAAGAAAGTCGTTGCGAGAATAATCATTCCGTGATTTCTCTCGCTTATTTTGCATGGTCTATCACGCGCCGTATAGGCATTTAGTTTGCCAGTCTTGGGTGTAGTCGGAACAGTTTGGCTTATTAGGACTTAGCTCTCAATAGGTCTTTCTGTCCGTTCATACGCACCTCAAGGCCCTGAGGCAGTGCTCAGTGATACGTAGCTAGCCATCATTAAACGTAATCTTCCAAATCCTGTGCCGCCCGCACAACGAGCGGCACAGGATTTGGGGTTGTGGTTTTAATGACGTCCAGGTACTTATTCAGCGTTGATGGATCGCACACATTTAGAGACCGCAATTATTTAGGGGCAAGGCTATCGAGGCAGAGTATGGATCACAATCAGGCACATGCTGTCCGTTTTGATATATCCAGCAGGAATAGTTCGAGCCACTTGCAAAGCAATGGCTCTGAGGACACCAACACGATTATTCACCTAGAAGACTATCGGCAATATGGCCTATCAGCTGATGCGTATATCGATGCGGACTATTTCGAACGCGAATGTCGAACAGTCTTTAGCCAACACTGGGTTTGTGTTGGATTAGCAACAGACGTGCCACATTCGGGTGATGTGTATCCCACTGATATTGCAGGAATGCCAATCGTTTTAGTGCGCGATCGCCGCAAAGATGGGCAAGGAGAAGGCATCATCCGGGCGTTTCATAACATCTGTCGCCATCGAGGACTCCAGCTTGTGGATGCACCATGCCACGTCGCGGGGAGTCTTCGGTGTCCCTATCATTCCTGGTCATATCACCTAGATGGCACGCTCAAGAACACCCCCCACTTTGGCGGATATTATAAGGATTCTCCGAGTAACTTTGATCGAGCCAGCCATGGACTCATTCCCATCCGCTGTGAACAATGGCTTGATCTGGTTTTCGTGAATGTCTCTGGAGACGCTCCGCCTCTGGAAAAGTACTTACGTCCTGTCATTGAACGATGGTCAGGGTATGACTTCCGTTTGCTGCGCCGAGAATCCCGCGATATTCGCCTTCAGTGCAACGCCAATTGGAAATTAGCGATCGAGAATTTTTCTGAGAGCTATCACCTCAGTTGGGTTCATCCCTCATTAAATGATTGCTCTCGCATGGAAGACCATTTCGGGTTCGAGATTGGTGATCCACACGTGGGGCAAGGCAGTTTGCTATACAAAAGCGGCGCGCTAGAAGGGCGATCGCTTCCTACATTCCCAAATCTTGAGGCCATGGGTAAGGAAACGATTGCTGAATACATCACCGTATTCCCCAATCTGATGCTAGGCGTCCATCCTGATTATCTCCTGGTGTTCACAGCTAATCCTCTCAGCCCCAATCAATCCGCAGAGCGCATAACCTTTTACTTTGTGGGAGATGAAGCTATGACTCCTGAGAATCAAGAACTCCGTCATTTACCTATTGACCTATGGCGTGTCACCAACGATGAGGATATCCAAATGATTGAGCGCCTACAAATGGGCCGAAAGTCTCCTCAATTTGATGGAGGCTGCTTCTCACCAGAACTAGAACAAACGGTATATCGCTTTCAGCAGCATGTTGCCCAGGCGGTTAGTCAGTAAAATGGCCTCCTCTTCTATTCTGTTCTCTCACCCTTCTATTTTTTATTTCATCTGTATCTCAGCCTCTGATTCTGGACGCCCATTCATACCCCCATTGATGCATTGCCCTACTGACGTGGAGAACGCTTACCTATGAAAACTGACGCAGCCGTTGTAATCATTGGCGCAGGAATTGTGGGGTGTAGCACAGCCTATCACCTTGCTAAGTTGGGATGGAGAAATATGGTAGTGGTGGAACAAGGACCACTCTTCGCCACAGGTGGTTCTACCTCCCATGCACCTGGGCTTGTGTTTCAGACCAATCCATCGAAAACCATGGCTCAGTTGGCCAAGTACACTGTTGAGCTTTATAGTCAGCTCAGTACGGATGAAGGCCCCGCGTTTTATCCGGTTGGCGGCATTGAAGTCGCCTATACAGAAGCGCGGATGCAAGATCTCAAGCGAAAATTGGGCTGGGCACAGTCCTGGGGGATTGATGATGCGTGTCTGCTCACGCCGTCGGAGGTGAAAGAAAAAGTTCCGCTCATTGACGAAACAAAAATTCTCGGAGCCTACTATGTGCCAACAGACGGTATTGCCAAGGCACTACGTGCCGCTGAGGCATTAGCGACTAGCGCCATTGATGCAGGATCTGCGGACTTCTATGGCGACACAACGGTCTTAGATATTGACGTGACTGATGGTCAGGTCACGGCTGTAGTAACGGACAAGGGGCGCATCACCACTCCCAAAGTCCTGGTCTGCGCAGGTATTTGGGGGCCACGCATTGGTCGCATGGTCGGGGAAATCATTCCTTTGACCCCAGTGCAACATCAGTATGTAAAAACAGGCCCAATTCCTGAACTAGACGGGGCTAGCGATGAAGTGGTTCAGCCCATTGTGCGCCATCAAGATCACGCCATGTACTTCCGGCAACATGGCGACTGCTGGGGCATTGGGTCGTATCAGCATGAACCGTTACTTGTTGATCCGGATCATATCTTGCCCATTGCAGAGGCTCCCGTCATGCCCTCTGTTAAGCCGTTTACCGACGAGCATTTTACGGCTGCTTGGCAATCCACCACAGAGTTGTTTCCAGCACTAGCAACCGCAGAGTTGCCCTACAAAATCAACGGGATGTTTTCCTTCACGCCCGATAGCGGTTCCGTCATTGGAGAGTCACCAAACGCCAAGGGATTTTGGGTAGCAGAAGCGGTCTGGGTGACCCACGGTGGCGGCGTTGGCAAAGTGGTGGCCGAACTCCTGACAACAGGGATATCTAGCCTAGATATCCATGAGATGGATCTGCACCGATTTCCAGCCGTATGCAAGAGCACTGATTATGTGCTCAAGGCAGGAGCACAACAATATGATGAGGTCTATGACATTATCCATCCGCTGGATCAGCAGACTCACTCGCGAAACTTACGCATCAGTCCTTTTCATTCTCGATTGCAAGAATTGGGCGCACAGTTTGTCTTCAGTGCTGGATGGGAACGCCCACAGTGGTTTCAAGCAAACGCAAATCTTTTAGACGACTATTCCATCCCTGAACGGCAGGGCTGGGAAGCGAGGAATTGGTCGCCCATCCAAGGAGCAGAGCACTTAGCAACGCGCGATCGCCTTGCCCTTTACGATTTGACTCCCTTTGCCAAGTTTGAGGTCACTGGCCCTGGCACCGTAGACTATTTGCAGACTCTCTGTGCCAACGATATCAATCAGCCTGTTGGCAAAGTGATTTACACCAGCATGCTCGACAACAACGGCGGCATCATGTGTGACCTGACCGTGAGTCGACTCGATCACAACACGTATTGGGTCATCACAGGAGGTTCCGTGCATGGGCATGATCTGGCCTGGATGACATCTCATTGTCCTGGAGATGGCTCCGTTCATATCGCGGATCTCTCATCCAGCTATTGCTGTGTCGGGCTATGGGGACCGAACGCACTCAAGGTATTGCAGTCTCTGACCCAACGTGATGTCTCGAAATCAGCCTTCGGATTCTTCACCCATCAACGGTTTGATGTCCGGGGTATTCCGGTTCTAGCCTCGCGCGTGTCTTACGTGGGTGAAGATGGGTGGGAACTCTACACACCGACAGAATCAGGACTAGCACTGTGGGATATTCTATGGTCAACAGGTCAGGAGTACGGCATCATTGCTGCTGGCTTGGGTGCCTTTGAATCCCTACGGATGGAAAAGGGCTTCTTACTTTGGGGGACAGATATTCACACTGAATATGATCCCTATGAAGCAGGATTGGGGTTTGCGGTACGCCCAAATAAAGGAGATTTCATCGGTAAAGAATCCCTGCTGCAACGGAAAGACTACGCAAGTCGATCCTTGTGCTATCTCATCCTGGATGATCCGACTGCTGTTGTTCTCGGGAAAGAACCCGTCATCGCTGATGGCAAGGTATTGGGCTATGTCACTAGTGCAGGCTACGGCTATAGCTTGGGTCGGTGCATTGCCTATGCCTACTTACCGCTGCCCTATACAGTACCCGGTACCCCAGTGACCCTGGAGTATTTTGGTCACCCTCTTGCAGCCAAGGTGGTCGAGACCTTACTGTAACGGATGACTATAAGCATTTGCCGTCACAGAGCTAAAGGCGAAAACAGGCACTCGCTTATAGGCGAGAGTTCCTGATCGCTCTTCGATTTTCCCTTTCATCAACACATTGGCTTCTGGGTAAAACATCGGTGCTTGTATTTTAAGGCGGGATTCCGGGGCGCGGAGCATCCCGGAATCCCATTCAACTCTGCCAGGCTTAAGTTATAAGTCAAACATCGGTGCTACCCCGCGTCTCAGCACACGCTCACCCGTTGATGGTCAGCAAATCCAGCCTGATGTGCATTCATTAAATTGATAAAAATACAGTGACGTAAGCGATATTGTTATAGTCATCTCCTAGCTCACATCATTCAGAAGTTCCGAACTGTACAGACAATAGCCCGATGGGCATTGCACTCTTCATGTGCTAGGCATACGTCTAAAGTCTTCTCTGCCCAACATCACGATTCCAGCGCGTATCTTGCCACGCACTGCCAATGCCTTTAATGACCCCACGCACCACAAGTCCAAGGCCACGGCCAATGACCTCAGTGAGCACATAAATTAAGCCACTTCCGACAAAGGACACCACCGCTCGCACTCTAGGGGCAACAGCATCTCTGAACTCTAGTGCTAATGTGACCAAAAATGAGAAGCCTTGCAAGGCTTCTAACTCAGAGCGACGTGGTGCATAAATTTCAGTTTGCTTGATGCCATTTCCTTGGAAAGTAAATAGATGATATCGACTTTCAAAAATGTTGACCGGCTCTCGAATAATTTTCTCCAAACGATATCGCCAGGATAAATTGTTGCGGAACTGCGCCATGTCGCGACTAGACATTAAACTCCGATTGTAGAATCCCTGCTTGATGACTTCTACATCCCCTAATCGATTCAACAACGGCTGAATGATACTATTTGCTACCTGAATAATCAGATGGTCAAGCATGATCTCAGCTCGCATCATGGCTTCTGGAGTTCCTGCTGCGTAGGAGACACTATCGACCATCAGCGGATCTTGAAAGAGTAAATGAGCAAAGAATTGACTGGCATAGGGGATATTATCAAGAATCTCTGCTTGGGCGAACACGGCGTCTTCACCCAAGATCGTTACGACTTCAACCTCTAGCCCTTCAACCTGAACAGCATAGTAGCGACCAAAAAAATCATCTGCAATGCTCTGCCATAAATCTCGAAGAATGCGCGATCGCCCGTCTATGAGCTGTCGGGGTGTGACCTGAGACTGCCGCAAGGTATCAAGTCGAAGCATGAGTTTCCGAACGACGAGATATAGTAGTTCTCGCTTCTTATCCTCGCGTAAGATATCAATTTCGAGGGGGATATCGCTGAGATTTTGGAGACTGCTTTGGAGCTTTAAGGCAGCTCCATCAAATAATGTTGCCTCAACTCCTGCACTGACAATGGCACCACCACCATCACCGACGGAAAGACCTAGAGCCGCTGACCGTTTGTCTCCAGACGATGCATTAATACGGCGCTTGGGATTCAGGATGCGATCGCTTCTCGAAACCTGATCGTGACGAGAGTTATCAACAGCGAAAGGTTCCTCTCTATCCAAATTGGATGTTGACAGTAGGGTTTTCAGCATCCAGCGCGCAGCACGCAGCTCTCGGCATCGACCTTCGACAACCAAGCGATTCATCCCGTCAAGCGCCGGGTGCTCCAGTTGCGTCAACAGATCTGACAAGGCAGCATCAACTTGACGAACCCCTGATGTACGGAGATTGCGCTTGACGATGGATAAAGGTGTGGCGATCGCCTGTTGTATCCGTTGGGATTGAGATTGAGGCAACCCAGATGGTGATGACATTCGCGTGATCGCCCAATCTGATTGTCCAGTGGCCACACTCCGCAGTCGGTTCAACAATTCATCTGGAGCATCTGATTTGAGCCCATAGCCGTTGACTCCAGCCTGCTGAATGTCATTGAGCACAGCGTCGGGAATGGGTGAGCCGACAACAAACAGCGGGACATCCGCAAAGCGATCGCGCAACCTTCGACCGATCTCCAAGCCGCCATAGCCACTTTTCGCTGCATCGTTCATGTGCAAGCCAACAACGACCACCAGAGCATCAGATGACACGTCCAGGGACGCATCTTTCGCAGCAGCAGCCTCAATCAACGCGACGGCGCTGCGCTCACGGTCGGCTTCTCCCACAATCGTGATGTCATCCTGTTGATCCAGCCACACCCGCAGTCCAGTCCGAAAAATGATGTCATCATCAACCAAAACAACGGCGATCGCGCGGTTCTTTTCAGAATTTGTGGGGCGAACAGTCATAGCAATAAGGTGAAGAGGTCGGGTAGGCCATAGTGATGAGCAAGGGGCTGAAAAACTTTAAAAAAGATCCTAGGACATTTCTGCGTTGGAAGAAACCTACGAACAGAACACCCGTGATTCAATCGTCATGTGATTGGCCCGTCACTTAAGTCGGGAAGAGCGTAATGGGATTCTGGGGCGCTAAGCGCCCCAGAATCCCGCCTTAAACGACAAGCCATGTTATTGACGATGATAATCGTAATATCGAGAATCATAGTAACCTTCATAACTATTTTGCTGCGAACGGGTGTTCGACGACGAACTTGGAGTCGTACTCTGCTCGGATGGCCTTGATGCCGGACGACTCGCCTGAATACGAGTTCGTTGCGCAACCCATTGAGAAATTAAGGATTGAGCTTCTTCATACAAGGGCTGTCCAGGCTGTACTAAGCTTGCACGGTGAATCGCTTGGGTAAGTCGAACTTGCGCCGCGAAGGCTCTTGCCTGAGCTAAGTTGGCTGTATCTTGCTCAAGCTGAAATTCACCTTGCCATTCCTCAATACTGTCTTGCGCAATCGCATACAGCGATCGTTCGATACCAATATCCTGAGCGCGGGCGATCGCATCTTTCCAGTTTCCTTCCGAAGCCAGTTTCCGTGCCTCAATGAGAATGGGGCGATCTTCAATTGCCTGCAATTGCTGCGTCCACTGCCCTATCCACTGCTCGGCGTCCGTCCATTGGGCTGGATCGACCCCAACAGAAGAAACATAGGCGATTGCTGCATTCAATGCGTCCGTTGTACCCGATTCAGCAATGCGTTGGGCGATCGCCAACTGAGGACGATGTTGAATATTTTGAACTTCCTGATTCCAATAAGCAATCAGGGTTTGTGCTTGCAAGCGACGAGGATCATCAATGCCAACCGTTGCTGCCTGATGCATAGCCAGCTCAAGAGCCGGGCGGCTGCCAATTTGAGCAATCCATTGAGCAAGCTGTAACTGCCTCACATTATCTAGTTCAATCTGCCACTGGACAGTGGACTCTTGGGCAACGCCATAAAGTTGGCTATTGTCGGAAATACGCTGAACTGAGTCAATCGCCTCCGCCAAGTGAAGCACCTCTGTCGAATTCACGACCCAAGGCACACTTTCAAAAGCAGTCAGTTTCTTCGCATGGCTAAACAGCAAGAGATTCTGTGCTTCTCCATCCTCGACCAGATCAAGTGGAACATGCTGGACATGTTCTAAGGCTTTGTCGAGATTACCAACGGACAATGCCTCTAGTCCTTGGTCAACGAGTGTTGGCCCCCACTGCTGAATAAATGGCTGCGCAGCTTGCCAAGCAGAAGACTCAGTCGGAATTGTATGGATCAACGACATTGCAGCAACTAAATCGTCAGGTCGACCTGATTCAGCGAGCTCAGCTGCTTCATTGAGTTGATCATGAGCCTCTCTTTCATTCAAAACTTTCAAGGAGAGTTCATGGGAGCGTTCTTCTCTCCAGTATGACTGGGGCACCTGTCCTAAGGCCGTGACCTGCTCAGCTGCCCGACTCCAATCTTGTTGATCAATCGCGTCCAAGGCTTGCTGATAGATCGTCTCTCCGTTGTCCCATTGCTGTTGCCATAGGGTCATGAGACCTTGCGCATCTTCATAGAGCGAGCTATTGGGAGGAATGCGAGAAACAAGGGCAACCGCAGGCTCTAAGCCATCATCTCTCAAGGCCATGTCAGCGTGTTCTAGCACTGCCGCAGACCACTCCGTGAGAGCCTCTTGCGACTTTTGATACATGGGATGGCCCAGGTGCCAGTCTTTGGTCAGGTCAATACCAGCCAAAATATTATCAATCGCACCATCCTGAGCAGCTTGCTGAGCACAATACAGTCGATCAGAGTCAGATGCAAGTAGAGGAAGCTCTCGACAATCAGGATCAGGCGGTAACCAGGTAAGCCATCGATAAGCAATAACGCCCAACCCAGAAAATAAGATCAGGCCAATCGTCCCTGTAATTGTCCAAAGAACCGAAAAGCGACGTGATCGGCGCTTTTTGCGTAACCGTCGGGGGGCGATCGCCCCCATGTCTCTGTCGGGACGGGGCGTCGAATTATCTGCTGTAGGAACATCTATCTCTGGGTGCAGGACATGACTGACGGGAACCGCACCATCATCCTCAACTGCCTCAACAAATGCAGCGATATGATGCGTATCAGACACATCTAAAGTACTTTCCTGTCCTTGCCGCTCAGTGCTTTCCTGTCCCTGCAACTCAGTGGGTTCCTGCTCTTGTGCCTCACCGATTTCAAACTCTTGATCTACGGGATCTAAGCGAAGAGAAGGGGGTGGCAAAACATCACCAGAATCCTCATCACCATCAACGCTATCTAAGTGATGCTCAATTGGGAGAGGCACCTGACCAAAAGAAAAAGCATGATCTGTTGAAGATGAAGTCTCAAATTTTGGAAGGGTGACCCGACGCACCTGCTTATCCATGGCCTTTCGCTCGACTCTAACTAAACCCGTTTCTCAAGCCTTGTCCTGACATCTTAGCCGGATTAACCCAATAAACGCGTTGAGTCGGAAGAAGTTTTTAGATTTGTAGCGCAATAAGTGATGCCCGTAGGAAATAACAATCACCCTGACGTTTCTCTCTCACTGCCACTACTTTTTTATCAGCGACTTTCAGCGACTTAATGATCTGGAAACACAACCAACTCAGCCGACAGACGATGTGTCTTGTTCCACCCGATGGCCGTAGAAATTAATCCGATAATCGGTAATCTTTACACCAGTTTTCGCTTCCACTTGTTCCAGCACAACCGCTGGAAGCTGCACATGAATGTCTAAAATCTGATTAGTGTCAAGACAGTTCACATGGCTATGGGAATCACTAATATTGCCGTAAAGTCGGCCATCTGACCGCTCAAGACACTCAATAATATCGTGGTTCGATAAGGCTTCTAAGTTTTGATACACTGATGTGTGGCCGATTTCCCGCCCCTGGCGATTCAGGCGATCATAAATTTCGCGAGCCGAGAGATGTTCTTGCTCTTGCCATAAAAGCTCAAGAATATATCGACGCTGCTTACTCAAGCGCATACCCAATGCTTTGCATTTTTCGAGCGCATCATCTAGCGACTGTACTGGCTTCTGGGCAATTTTTTCTGGTTCCATACGTCATCGAGCAGTAAAAGCAACAAAGAAAGGTGATCGCTTATGCGTAGTCAGTCCCACTTTATATTAACGTCCTATTTTATAGGATGTCTATGTACACCATCCGTCAATTCCGCGAAGGGCTTGGATCCTTGCTTCAGAAGCATCCCTAATTGCATGGTTGAACCATAAGCATGTTCTCAATCTTCCTCCTCAGATGTGCTGCAACATGGCCGATTCATCTCAGGGCAGTGCAGAATGCGGAACCGCCTCAAGTTTCATGACTAAGAGAACCAGATACACATGTCTACTCCAGTAGCACTGACCACCGACATCATTCATAGCCTTAATCTCAGTTCCGTTCAGCAACCTGTTGATGAATGGTTAACCAGTGGGGCGATCGCCACCCATGCTCAGCAACTACACTTTGAGTTCGACTATCCTCGTGATCCGTCGGATCCTCGTGAACTTTCGGAAGTGCCTGAAATACGACTCTGGTTCATTGCTCTGGACGCCTATTACCCATGGCTTCCTTATCTCCTGAACTGGGAAAAAGGAGAGTTATCTCGCTATGCCGCGATGCTAGTTCCCCACCAATTCAACCGAACAGAGGGCATTCAATATAATCCAGAGGCATTGGAAATTTTCGTGATGCAAAAAGTGTTTGTCATGGCAAATTGGATGCAAACCCAAGAAATCGCTGGTCGAAACCGTCTCAAGCTCATGACTAAAACCCTGGGATATGAACTTGATGACGGCTTTTTTGATCTGATTGGGCTGTCGCACTAAGGAGCTTGCAACGCGAGTCCAGTGCTAGGCTAACGATGATTGCTGGTTGTTGACTCGATTTCGGATGACTCCATGGATACTCGTGTAGGATATAAGGCGCTCTCAGACTCAACCCTGCGCCAGCTCTAACACGAGGCTGTCTTGTGATACAACAATGAGCAAATTACCACCCTCAACTAAGTCTTTTGCAATTGATGCTATTCCCAAGCAATGCAATGGCTATCACATTCGTGAAAGTCGTCGTGCCAAGCACGTTTCGATCAAAATATCTACATGGGGTGACGTCGAGGTTGTTGTTCCACAGGGAATTTCAATAGATCGGCTCACGCATATTCTTGAACAGCGACAGGACTGGATTCAGGCAACCAAAGCCCGCATTCAAGCAGAGCGTCAGGCGATCGCCCATGAAACTGCAGCAATGCAACCCACAGAAATTGTTCTCAGAGCCATTGGGGAAACCTGGACAGTGTCGTATGACACAACACAGCATCCGCAGGTCACAATTGACGTTGATATTAAACAACATCATCTAAACATCACCGGCCATAGAGACCAGAGTGCTCTCTCCAACAAACTTTTGGGTCAGTGGGTGCGAGACTATGCGCGATATCAACTCGTCCCATGGCTGAACGATGTCAGCAGCAGCCTCCAATTACCCTTTAACAATGTCTCGATTCGGCGACAAAAGACACGGTGGGCTAGCTGCTCTAGCAAACACAACATTAATCTCAACGACAGGTTACTGTTTCTACCAAGAGATTTGGTTCATTACGTCTTTGTCCATGAGCTATGCCACACAATTCACTTAAATCACTCCAAACAGTTTTGGGCGTTGGTTGCACAAAAAGACCCTCACTATCCAGGCTTGGATAAGCAACTTCGTACAGCTTGGCGTTATGTCCCACGATGGTTAGGAGAATAATACGCAATGGCTCAGAGTTAAAAAACTTGCAAACCAGGCAGCGACTCAAAAGATAAACCCAATAGGGTTTGGCAAACTTCTCAGATTCACGATGAAAACATGAGCGTTGCCAAGTCGTACACCTAGACGACGAAAGGCGACAAGACCATGGTCTTGTCGCCTTTTTATCTTTTGACGACGTGTATGTGACTAGGCATCGACTTCATTCCGAAGAAACAGATGCACAGACTGATTTTCATGGAACGCTTACTCATTCAGGACGGAGAAATCACTAGAAAAGAGCATCGCGTCACAGCTAAACTAAGATAGACCTCTTGCAATATTCATTCCATCATGTGCTTTGGACATATTCTCGTGCCTTAGCCAGCCAGCGACAGCTCATAGTTGTAGATTGCGGCAATCA
>JBCCWF010000077.1:0-17892 GCA_039194035.1 Cyanobacteria bacterium P01_E01_bin.6
AGCCAATGCGTTTAATGCAGCAAGGCGCATTAGTCCTTATTAATGCGAGGTGCCTCTCGGAAAGCGATTGCAAAGAATAAAACAGCAAGCGCTCCAAATACAACCAGAATGTAAGCAAGACTTTCCATCGGTGGTAACCCTAACTGAAATTAGAAATTAAACGGAATCAACTAGCTATAGTCTACAAGGAAATGTAGCGATGGTCTAATTGAACAACAAATTATCTTTTACTGGAAGAATAAGTTTGTAGATCATGCATATTAAAAGGTGCGGAGTACGTTATACTCCACACCTTTTCAACAACCTAAATCTCACATACCTCAGATAAGGCAGACAAGGATCTAGATAGGCTCTTCACGTCGGCTACTCTTGTCACCCACTTTCTGGAAGAAGCCCCACTCAACTTGCTCAGGAGACAAGTCTGGGTCAACCCCTGCAAAGACGTCTCTGAATAGAGTTCGGGAACCATGCCAGATGTGGCCGAAGAAGAACAGAAGCGCAAAGACAGCATGCCCAAAGGTAAACCACCCACGAGTGCTGGTTCGGAAGACCCCATCAGACTCGAGAGTTTCGGTATCGAAGTCAAATGGCTCACCTAACTGCGCCTTACGCGCAAATTTCTTGACCGTTGCCGGGTTATCAAAAGTTTGACCACCCAACTCGCCGCCAAAGAAGGTTGCTGTGACCCCAGTTTGCTCAAAGCTGTACTTGGACTCAGCACGACGGAAAGGAATATCTGCTCGAACAATGCCATCTCCATCAACAAGAACAACCGGAAATGTCTCGAAGAAGTTTGGCAGACGTCGAACACTCAACAAGCGACCATCTGCATCTCTAAATTCGGGATGCCCTAGCCAGCCAGTTGCAATACCATCGCCATTCACCATAGGACCAACACGGAACAAACCACCCTTCGCAGGGCTATTCCCGACATAGTCGTAGAACGCCAACTTCTCAGGAATGGTTTCCCACGCTTCAACTACGGAGCTTCCAGAAGCAACTTCAGCTTGAACACGACGCTGAATTTCTTGTTGGAAGTAATTGCTATCCCACTGATAACGTGTTGGGCCGAACAACTCAATAGGAGTTGCAGCACTTCCGTACCACATGGTTCCAGCAACAATGAACGCTGCAAAGAAAACAGCAGCAATACTACTAGACAAAACAGTCTCAATATTACCCATTCGGAGGGCTTTATAGAGACGTTCTGGTGGACGAACCGTCAAGTGGAAGAGACCCGCAATAATACCGACTGTTCCTGCTGCAATGTGGTGAGCAACAATACCACCAGGATTGAACGGATCAAATCCTTCAGGCCCCCAAGAAGGGGCGACTGGTTGGATGCTACCCGTTAATCCATATGGATCTGAAACCCACATACCAGGTCCCCATAGGCCAGTTAGGTGAAATGCACCAAACCCAAAACACAAAAGACCCGAAAGGAACAAATGAATTCCGAACATTTTGGGGAGATCCAATGCAGGCTCTCCAGTTCGAGGATCCCTAAACAGCTCAAGATCCCAAAAAACCCAATGCCAGCAAGCTGCGAGGAAAAGCAACCCTGACAAAATGATGTGTGCTGCAGCAACACCCTCGAATGACCAGAATCCTGGGTCAACAGCAGAAGCACCTGTAACGCTCCATCCTCCCCATGACTCTGTTACACCTAGTCGTGACATAAAAGGCAGTACAAACATGCCTTGACGCCACATTGGACTCAATACAGGATCACTCGGATCGTAGATAGCTAACTCATAGAGCGCCATTGATCCAGCCCAACCTGCAACTAAAGCAGTATGCATAAGGTGTACAGCGATCAGTCGTCCAGGATCATTTAGGACAACTGTGTGTACCCGATACCAGGGTAGTCCCATCGACTACACTCCTCCTAAAATCTATATTTGATTCAACATTCCTTGCTCGATACATAAAAGAGACCGAACCAAAGTCAATTTGCCACAGTAGTAGCATATCGAACCTCGAGCACAGCCTCCCTTAAAATCGTTGTGTTTATTCAATACAGCTAGGATTATAAGCAATTGCTAACATCACCAGCTGTTTGACATTGGATTGTAAAAATGAAAGTGTTAATAAGTGTAACCAGTTGAAGAACCGATTGCAAGCGGATTACGCTTCTTTCGCTAAACAAACAGAATGAAACCGAGTGGAGCAGAATGGCGACTATTAAGTTTGTTGATGAAGGTAAGGAAGTAATTGCCGCAGACGGAGCTAATCTAAGATTCAAAGCTTTGGAAAATGGAGTTGATCTCTACACTTTTTCAGGAAAGATGATGAATTGTGGCGGGTATGGGCAATGTGGAACTTGCATTGTTGAAGTCGTAGAGGGTATGCAAAACCTGTCTGAACCAACAGAGGTAGAGAAGACGAAACTCCGAAAACGTCCCGATTCATATCGGCTTGCGTGTCAGACGTTAGTTCATGGAGAAGTCACGATTCAAACGAAGCCACAGAAGAAAAAAAAGTAGTCTCTAGCAATTCGTCATAACTTTTCCCATCAAGATCGCGGAAAAATATATGGTGTGATTAGCAAATTCAGCATGCACACTAAGTACCTGGACGTCACTAAAACCAAACCCCACACGACTTGGCAAAATTCGCAGATCCATAACAAAGAAATGAGTACTTGAGGCCCGCGTCGCGGGCCTCAAGTACTCATTTCTTTGTAAGCTTCGCCAAGTTTGACCCTAAATGCTGTGCCGCCGCGCAGCGGGCAGCACAGCATTTAGAAGGTTACGTTTCATTATTGCTAGCTACTTAATAACAAGACGAGGATAGAACAATCATACTTGTCCTGCTCAGTTAAGTCGTCGAGTTAACGTATGTGAAGCAAAAGCTCGTAGGCTTCATATCTGTAAGCGAAATTTCAGTACATGTCAGGAAATATTAAACAGGGCTACAAGGTGATATTCTATTCACATCTATTTAGGTTGTTCTATTGTAGAGGTTGGGTTCAATGCAGGTTAACGAATTAGGCTTTGTTGCAAGCATCTTATTTGTTTTGATTCCAACGGTTTTTCTTCTGATTCTTTTCATTCAAACGGGGAGTCAGTCAAGGTGAGTTCGATGAGCCAATGGGAAGCCAGGTTATGAAATCTGGTCACTCAATATTGGCTCTCTCTAAATTTTTCAATGGAATGCTCTAAAGTATTTAATGAGCATTCTTCTAGAATAATTTTGAACTGAGGTAACTGAAATTCTACGGTTACTTTAAGTTTTTGAACAAGTAACGTCTAATCAGATTTCTTTGGTTTTTTGACGATTGGATCTTTACTTGAATAAGTTGCTTACAGAGCGAGCCTTCCGCCATTTCATGCTTTGCTTCACTGAACTTACGCTGAAATATTGCGTTGACTCCTGAAAATTCAGCTCTAAGCAGTGCTCCTCATTTTCTAAG
This sequence comes from Cyanobacteria bacterium P01_E01_bin.6, assembly GCA_039194035.1. Classification (GTDB taxonomy): domain Bacteria; phylum Cyanobacteriota; class Cyanobacteriia; order CAKZMO01; family CAKZMO01; genus JBCCWF01. The sequence goes on from JBCCWF010000077.1 coordinate 3,416, forward strand.
TTAAGATCTATGGACGGGAAGTGTAAAGTGAAAGCTGCTTCCTTGTCCAGGGAGAGAGTCAACCCAAATTTGACCGTAGTGGGCTCGAACAATTCGTTGGCAAAGTGACAATCCAATGCCATAACCATCCTTGCTCTCGTCTCGTTGCAAGCGAAATCGATCTTCAAATATTCGTTCCTGATTGTCTAATGGGATACCGGGCCCATCATCACTGATACTTACTTGAACTTTCTGAGTTGTACGGTGAAGGGCTGCTATTTCAATTGTTCCTCCTTGCGGAGTATATTTCGTAGCGTTATCTAGCAAATTTACCAGTAACTGGCGCACACGTTCTGGGTCAGCATACACATTTGGCAAATCTTGAGGAATATCTGTTTTGATCTTTTGTGATTTTCCTTGGAACTGTCGTTCTAGCTGACCAAGTGTATCTTGGAGCAAATCCTGTAGATCCAAGGGCACAGGATGAATTTGAAACCTAACGTTACTTCCGCGAGTCGCCTTAAGCACATCAGTAATCATGCAATCAATGGCCTTCGTTTGAGTTCGCGCATGTTTCAGCAGTTGTTTCTTGAGCGTCGGAGTTATTTTGGATTCTCCAGTATTCTCTTTCTGCAACCCTTCCATTTCTAAGGTTTCCAAGGCAATTGATAAAGCCGTTAGGGGATTCCTTAAATCATGAGCAAGCATGGCAATCAGGCGATCCTTAAAGATAACCTGAGCCTTTAAATCGTCATTTTCCTGGCGAACCCGAAAAAGATCGTCCGAAAGCTTAATTAATTCAGCTTCACCCAAGACAGATGATACAGATTGACGTGTCCTGTTGCTCTCTAGATAATTGCCAACGACAGTTCCTTGATTCATTCGCTCAAGATAATCTTTGAGTGCTTGTTGCCATCGAGGCCACCAATTATCAACTTGCTCAAGCAAGTTGTCCCCTGCGAGGACTTGTCGAGGCTCTGGATGAATTTTTATGAGTGCTGGTGTTGCTACTAACTTGAAATGCTCAACTAAATAAGGTTGCTCACCAACATCGATAACCTGTAGCTCACAGGGACATTCTTCTTCTATGCGAGAAAAGAAGTCACGCATTAGTCGAATTTTTTCCGGCATTCCAGGGCGCTTGTCTACAAAAAGCAAAAGCTGGATGCATGATTCGGAGTGAGTGATCTGTTGTGGCACTGCCTCCATGCGATGCTCTTCCGTACTCAGGACTTGTCTAGTAGTCGGGTATCAATGTGAGAAACAGCTCATGGTATTCAAGCTGCATTGATAACCAACATTCTTTAACATTGTACTAACGAATCTACCCACTTTTTTAAGAATTGCTCGGTTGTCTGACCCTGAGGCATATTGGGAACAACTGTTAACATCGATGACTGAAGAAATTTTCACTGTTTGGTGCAATCCCGTATCTGAGGCGGGAGGTGAAAAAAACACATCTTGCTTCCTTATTTTCACAATACTCTCGTCGTTCTCACAATACTCTCGTCCATGAGTTGCATCCACAATATTTGGGATACACGACTTGGCAACGTTTACAGAGGAACCAGGGTTTAGGGCACGCTATGCGCGCCCTAAACCCTCATGATTTCGTTGTGATTTTGAGAAGTTTGCCAAGTTATGTGGGACGTCTGGTAGGCCAATGTCATCCCAACGATATGCGGCTTAGACGATGTAAGTAATACACTTATGAAAAGACGTGCAAAGTTAATGAAGAGTTGATGCTAGTGCTCAGAAAAACCTGAAGTATTAAGCAGAATTGGGTTATCAGGAATTATCTACGTCAGGATTGGAGTCGAGTATACACAATCACTCCTTGGGCCGGAATGGATTCTAATTGTTTGGGTGGACGCTACAAAATTATCGGTCAATTGGGGGCTGGAGGTTTCAGTCGGACGTTTCTCGTTCAAGATTTACACCTACCTAACAATCCTCGATGCGTGATCAAGCAACTAAAGCCTCAAACAATGGAGCCGAAGTCTTTAGAAATGGCTCGTCGGCTTTTTGATACGGAAGCAAGAGTGCTGTATCAATTGGGGAAACATGAACAAATTCCTACTCTACTTGCTCACTTTGAGGAAGGTCAGGAATTTTATCTTGCCCAGGAATATATTGAAGGAATTCAACTTAGCTGGGAAATTTCGAATCGTGCTCCTTTGTCCGAAACACGAACCATCCTCCTGCTACGTGAAATTTTAAACATCTTAGTGTTTGTGCATCACAAACAGGTGATTCACCGTGACGTCAAGCCATCGAACTTAATTCGTCGGTATCGAGATGGCAAGATTGTACTGATTGATTTTGGTGCCGTCAAAGAGGTTAGCAAGCAGAAGATCAATCCTGAGTGCGATTTTACAGGCTTAACGGTTGCGGTCGGAACCCAGGGATACATGCCCAATGAGCAATTGGCTGGACGTCCACGGTTTAGCAGTGATGTATATGCTGTTGGCATCATTGGTGTTCGAGCACTAACTAGCATTCATCCAAAGCATTTCAAAGATGATTTTCAGACTGGAGAGCTAGATTGGCACCAGCATATTAAGTCGGCCTCTCCTGAATTAATTAGCGCTATCGATTGCATGGTGAAATATGATTTTCGTGATCGCTTTCCATCGGCTATCGAAGCGCTTAAAGCCCTGCAAGATATTCCCGTTGACCCTGATGAAGCGGCACAACCCGAGCTAGATTTGATGTTTCGTAACCCCATTTCACAGGATGTATCGACCCATGCTAGTGAGCAATTTGTGTTGTCGTTACCAGAAGGGTATCCACCTCCGCTCACCGCACAAGAAACGACAACATCTCTTGCTGAGAGCAATGTCGAATATGGAGAGGAGTTTTCCTATTCCTCTCCTAGTTATTACGAGGCACGATCAGCTCAGGTAAGTCGGCGCCTTCTCAAAGTGCTTGGATATGGTGGCCTCTTCATTGGCAGCATTGGTGCGGTGCTGGCATTGATCAATTCAGATCGGGCGTCTATGTTTTATGAGCGGTACATCAATCAACAGCTATTGATTTTACAATCGCCGGTTCTGCAAGAGATGACCTCAGCTGCTCGTGCAATATTGCCCGCTAAACTTCTGGCACAAGAAGCCTTAATAGAAGCTCAGCAACTTCAGCAAGATGGCAACTATGAATCTGCTCTCAGCTTGTATGAAAAAGCTATTGGATTTCAAGCGGATTTAGCGGAGGCTTACTTAGGACAGTGCGAAATTTTGAATGAATTGGGCAAGCCCACTGATGCAATCGTTGCATGTAATGATGCTTTAGCCTATCGTCCAGGCTATCCAGAAGCGATCCGGAGTAAGGGAAATGCTCTTGAACAGCAAGGCATTCTTCTAGAAGCACTCCGAAGATATGAACGGGCCACACTGTTTGATCCTGAGCTATTTGCTGCGTGGCTTGACCAAGGGCGTATTTTGCAAAAAGTTGGGCGATCAGCTGAAGCTATTCCTGTGCTAGAGAGAGCGATCGCCCTGGAACGTGACTCTGTTGAGGCGTGGACGTTACTTGGAGATGCTCTTTGGCGATTGGAACGATATACCAAGTCCATTGAAGCCTTGGACAAAGCACTCCAAATCAATCCTGAGTACCCAGAAGCCGTTCGATTAAGGCAGAGAGCACGAGATGTTTTAGGTCGCTAAAGATTCTAAATGCGTTAAAAAATCTAGGAGTTCTGGATCGGTGAGTTGCTGGCGCGATCGCTTCCCATAGATTTTTTGCAAATGCTCGCGTCCTTGAACATCTGTCCAACCCAGTCGTTTTAGCTCAACGCTTGTTTTCGCAATAATATCGGATAAATCAACACTTAGCGTCCTTGGATTGGAGGCTGGCTCAGGGAGTGTAGATAGCTTTATAGCCGCTTCTTCATTCTTCGATGCAGAGGATGGTTTGGAAGAGGTTGCTTTTTTCGTTCTACTATTTTTGGGAGGCCGGGACTCTGACGAAGATGATGGCTGAGCATCAAGGGGCGTATGGTTGAGTTCAACGATGTCTGGAGGAAGCTCGACATCACTATCGTCCATGTCGAGAGAACTTGGAGGTGGAGGCGTATCGGGCGTGTCCATTGACGTAATCCAGTCATCGTCGACAGATACATCTTCCTGAATGGCAACAAGCGAGCTTTCCGGTGGATGAGACGTCGCCTCATGGAGATTGTTCTCTGAAGGTAACGGGGGCGGCGGTGACTGTTTCACTGTTGGCGAATTATTTAGAACAGGTGTCTGGAGCTGATGTTGCGGAATAGACTTGTATCCTGCAACTTCGGCATAAGGAGTTACCACTGAGGCGATCGCCCGCAATTTTGCTTGATCCTCGGCCTGTTCAATGCTTGGAGCCATGGCCATCGCAGAACCTAGAGGCATTGTTCCAACATAGACAGTCGCACGTACAACTAACTGGTCAGAGTGACTCGTAATCCATTCTGTGGTCACATAGCTTGTTGGAAAACAGCGCTGAAGATGAGCGATCGCGTCAACTAGTTGAAAGGAGATGACCCCTTCAAGCACAGACTTTGGTGGAACAGATAACGATGCCATAGAGATTTGATTAGGGATGGGAAGCTCAGATACAGGATGTGATGAATGAGACGAGTCTGTAGAGTCCGAGGGAGACATGGATACTCTGATAAACGTCTTGAGAATGAAAATAGAAGACCCTACTCCCCACGTTCACGTGAGGCAGTTGACGCTTCGCAGACAGATTTTTTCTGCCTGAGGGGATGTCTCAAGGTTAAGCTAATAGATAGTATTTCGCAGCATTCAGATGCGGAAAGATGCTTGGATAGCGTTTCAGTAAACGAGAAGGGCATCCACCCCGAACAATCAATCTGAATGAATGACGACATGGGTTCGCTGTTTTAGGAATAGATGCTAGATAAACTGCTTGACTACTTTCCAAACATTGGTGTAGACGCTTTAGATGCTCTCCTGTTGTTACCTGTTTTAATTGCACTGGAGGCCGTTTTATCGGCAGATAATGCGATTGCTCTTGCTGCGATCGCCCAGGGACTTGAGAGCCAAAAAATGCAGCGGAATGCGCTGAATATTGGGTTGGTTGTCGCATTCATCTTACGAATTATCTTGATCTTGACCGCAACCTGGGTCATTAATATTTGGCAATTTGAACTACTGGGTGCCCTTTATCTGTTGTGGTTGGTGTTCCAATATTTCAGATCTGATACCGATGACAGTGCACACCACCATGGGCCAAAGTTTTCAAGTGTCTGGCAAGCGATTCCACTCATTGCCGTTACGGATCTTGCTTTCTCTCTCGACAGCGTCACAACGGCGATCGCCCTTTCCCAAGAAGTTTGGTTGGTTATCACAGGTGGCATGATTGGTGTCATTGCCCTGAGGTTTATGGCCGGACTGTTCATCCGCTGGATTGATGAATATGACCATCTTGAAGATGCAGGATTTGTAACCGTTGGACTTGTTGGATTGCGGCTGTTGGTGCGCGTGATCGATCCTGAACTGGTTCCGCCAGAATGGCTGATGGTGACGGTCATTGGAGCCATATTTGCCTGGGGTTTTTCAAAACGCATTCCCTTGGATGCGATCGCATCACAACCGGATTCTCAATCCCCTGAAGCAGCAACGGATGAAGCAGCAACGAATCACGATATACCGCAGGTAGATATCAACGGAAATAATGATGGAGAGCAACATCATGAGATCAAGATACCTGTGTTGAGTCTCAAAACGGGTGAAAAACTTGCCGAGGAACGCGACGTTCAAGAGTCCTCGGTAGAGTAAATAACGCGAAGAGCATTTCTCTCTAGCGTTTCTCAAGGGTGCACTCGCTGATCAACAAGGTGATTGTTTAGGTTGACGTATCAATGTTTTTAATAAGCTGACACAATTTGCCTGAAGCGATTATGATACTCACCAAGCGTCTACAGGCGAACTATGCAACTGACTCCTCAGGAAAAAGACAAACTTATGATTTTTACCGCTGCCCTCCTCGCTGAGCGGCGGAAAGATAAAGGGCTAAAGCTCAATTATCCCGAAGCGGTGGCCTATATTTCGGCAGCCATTTTAGAGGGAGCACGAGAAGGTCGGAGTGTTGCTGACTTAATGACCCACGGAACAACCTTGCTTTCTCGTAGTGATGTGATGGATGGCATTGCGGAAATGGTGCATGAAGTTCAAGTTGAAGCCACTTTTCCCGACGGAACAAAGTTAGTGACGGTTCATGATCCGATTCGATAGCTCTGTAGCCTTGATGAGGCATTAGGGTCCGTAACAGATGATTTCCATTTCCTAAACTTCCTCGTCTTCAGCAAGAATAATCATAAGAGGATTGCAACCGATGATTCCTGGTGAATTGATTACGCCTGATGGCGATATTGAACTAAATGTTGGGCGTCCAACTCTGACCCTTGCCGTGGCAAACACGGGCGATCGCCCGATTCAGGTTGGGTCTCACTTTCACTTTTATGAGGTGAATGAAGCACTGACCTTTGAGCGAGAGCAAGCGAAAGGAATGCGTCTGGATATTCCCGCGGGCACCGCCGTACGATTTGAGCCAGGCGATGAGCGCGACGTAACACTCGTTCCTGTGGTAGGGAGTCGTCAGATGTATGGTCTGAACGCGAAAGTAAATGGGCCATTGGATACATAAACCCAAAGCAAGTTAGGAACTGTAGTTTTCCCTGCTTGCTTTGGGTTTAGATGCCTGAGTGATTGAAAAACTCGGGCTTCGTGATTTATAGGGGATAGGTTGAGTTGAGCTAAAGGCGATCGCCCCCGTAGCTCAATAGGAGGTCGATCATATCGAGTCGATGTTGCCAGCTTTCAACACGATAGCTGTGGCTAAACGATTGAAGATACGTCCACTCTTCAAACTGACTGGTGAATTGCTCAAAAGATTCTTGGGCTTGCTGAATGTCACGAGCCGATGCATCGTCTGACAGGTCATTCAAAATAGCTTGCATTTCTTCTGAGGCAAGTCTCATTTCATCACGCTTCGTTGATCGCATCCAAAATACACCGTTGTCTAGTAAGAAGTTCCATTCGTGCTGTAATGCATCGAAGCGAGCTGATGCCGTTGTGAACGGCTCTCTGAAGGGAATGGGAGCCAGAGGAATCTCTTCAGTTCCCTGGGTTCTGTTAAAGATAGACCGCAGATCATCATTCAGATGCTCAGCTGCAAACAAGGCATATCCTCCTGCGGGCGTATCTCGCAGTGACTGAATCTGGTCAAAGGCAGCGGCCTCTGACAAATTAAATAGCTGAATTCCCGGAACCACAAGCGTTGAGCCTAGCTCTGCTTCGAGCAGCCATGGGGAAGTCAACTGCTGGAAGCGATTAGTGTCAGAAGCATAGCTCATGGTCACAATCATATCGATAGTGCCTTCCCGAGCCCACTCTTCCCAGTGTTGTTGAAGTTTTTGAATCCGCTCGTGCTCAGACATTGCAAATACGGCAGCTGACAAGACAATATCCGGACGGAGGTCGTGCAGGTTTTGAGCTGTTTCAGCAACAAACGAGTTTACCTGCTCCGTGCGGAAGTCAGTCCATTGTTGCCAAAGCCCTCGATTGTTTGGTGACAGCGTCAGTGGATCAACACCTGTCAACTGTTGGAATTGTTGGCGAGATGCGGCTCCATACCCATAGCTTTGCCCTGATGCAGCATTCTGAAATGGGTAACGAATGTAATCCAGATGAAGACCATCAACGTCATACCGGGTCACAATTTCTTCGTACAGTTGTTGCAGATATTGGCGAACTTCAGGGTTGGCCGGATCCAAGAATGGCTTATCTTGTCCAACGGGAATCGCACGTCCTTGTCGATCTGCGTTGGCCCAAGTTGGATGAGCTGCCAAAATAGGACCAGGATAATTCCATGGCAAATCCGCAATGGTGTTATGTCGTTGGTTCCCTGCCGCAAATACCCACACCCACGCATGGGCTTCGATGCCGTGTTCGTGGGCGAGATCAACGGCTGCGTCGAGTGGATCCCAGCCATGAATCAAAGGGTTTTGTTCTGGAGCGATCTCACTTGGATAGATTGGATAGCCAGCATTTACAGTCTCGACAAACACGGTATTAATGCCGGCGATCGCCAATTGATCAAAGATTTCGGCGAGTCGCTCACGGGAGCCAGCACGAACAATGGTGCCGCGATCGAGCCAAATGGCACGGACTTCAGGTTGAGCAATGGGGCGATCCGTCGGAAAGTTTTCCCACAACAATTGACGGGCTTCGAGCCAATTCTGACGAGCCTCTCCATAGCGACGCTCATTGACTAAGCCAGGAAATTCTTCTAGTAATGCTTTTGCTTGCACGAGAGCAGGATGATTCATCACATGAGCATAGGTATTAATCTCTGATGAATTTGTGAGTTCCTGCGCAATACCGAGTTGATTGGTTGTACTGGCGATGAGAATACTATCGACCTGACCAATATCTTCTTCTTGACTCGCTCCATGAACTTGCGATGCCAGAAGGGCACTTTCAAAGCGTCCGATAAGATTCTCAATCTCTCGGGTCATGGAGAGTTTTTCGAGAATATGGATAGGGCGTTCATCTTGCTGAACCTCTAATCCTGCGGGGGCAATTTGCTGTGTCGGATCGACGAACTCTTCGTCGGATACAGGAGCGAGGGGGAGCCGGGCCCCAATCGTTTGTTCATTATTTCGAGACGAGGGAGTTGACGTAGCTGTGCTGCGATCGCCGGTGGCAGAGGACGCTACATCAGTGGATGCTTCTCTAACCGCAACAGCAGGGGCGGATGCGGAATGTGTATCACTTGATGGACTTGGAACCGACTGTTGACGAGATATGAGCGGAGGTGTCGCATCCAAATCCAGATGGCGATTTGGCAACACTGACTGAAGCCACGCAGAGTCAAATGCTGCATTGGCTTCTCCAGGGCGACCCCAATGCCACCCCAGAAATGTTGTGTTTCCTGTTTCTATAATGGCAGGGGCTCCGGTGGCTCCCACATTGATACGACGCGAGAATCCATTTCCTCGTGCTGATTGTCGAATAGACCCATCTGGTGATGTTTGCCATGTGGCCAAGGTCTGGCTTCCAAGCCGAGTGGGAACGATGATGCCGCCATTCATGGCGGAGGCGTCTGTCATCTCATCTGCCAAGGGATGGCGATCGCTCACTTGGAGGCGAGAAGTTTCTGGAAGTTCAAAGGCCCAATAGGCTCCTAAGAGCGAACGCAACTGAGCTTGCACAATTGAGGAGGATGACTCTCCCAAGTTGCCACTGACAATGAGTTGTCCTCCGTCGTCAATCCACCTTTCTAATACCCTAAACTGACGCTGGGTAACTGTTTGGATATTGGGCAAAAAGAGAACATCAAATTCACGAACATCGTCAAGCTGTCTAACGTGATCCCAGTCAACAAACTGAAAGGACTGATGAATACGATCCAGACGATTTGAGATGGGCGATCGCCAATCATCATGAATCGTCTCAGTTGCAATGCCCAGGGAGATAGTGCGACGGTCAGATTCGACTATAGAAGACGCTTCTTTGACAGCCGCTGTTCCTACGTCAGCAGAGAAAGCAGGAGAAGCATTCCCGACAATGGCGCCTACGCATGCAGCCATAATGAGTCCGTTGATACGGAGTTGTTGTCTTGCCTGGGCTTCGATCAATTGATGATGAGACTGCAAGAAATGAAACGGCAACCAAACCACTGACTCAACTCCTTCTAAATCCTGCACAACAAGGAAGATGCAGCCTTTACCTTGATGGAGCTTAACAGATGACTCCTTCAATGAATGCCTAAACATGACGTGAATTGAACAACTTTACAGAAATCAATTCAAGTCACTCTAGATTCTTAAAAAACAGAGAAGTTCTGATCCATCCTCTGATTTCAGAGATATCTTATGATGCCCATCTTGCGCCCTGAGCACATTAGAAAAACAACTGTATAAGTTTCAAATTCGATGAAAATTTGATCCGTGATTTATAGAAATGGTTATTTTTGATACGCTAGGCTTGACGAATTGACTGCCACACATAAATGTCTATAAAAAGTCAGATAGTTACTGGTGTAAAGAGGGTATCCACCATTCTCATCACCAGCGTTGTGTCTTTAGAGTTTTTGAATATCGTTTTAGGATACAACACCTTGCTGCATGTCCTTATGCCTCTGCTGTGGTTTGGTCGTGTGGCAGTTGCTATACACTTGGTCGAAGGAATCATCGCGGCGGCGATCGCCCAGTCACAACACAAATCGCCTTTTCGCTACGCTGTGTACACTTTCTTTGTCGGGACGGTCGGTTTGTTTGAACTCATGGATGACGACCGCATCCCAACCTTTTTGAAAAAATTGCAAAGCTGATGCTTTGACGCATTGCCTCATCCAGACCGTTGAAGCCAATCAGTCGACTGTATGAGACATTTTTATTCCGATCAGCATTGCAGTATGCGGATTGTGCTTATCGGTTCTGTAAAGGTTTTATTGTGTATCTATTTACTGCACGTTATCCCCCATTTACTATGGCTCAATATTCTCTTGTTTCGGCGATTGCGTTATTTGTTGCGTTTAGTATTAGTCCGGTCTTGGATGTTCATAATGCCAATGCTCAAGTCGTCACTTCTACATCGGCTCTAGATCAAGCGAGACCTGTGGATGCTCGAAAGCAGGTGAATGAACCGATTGAACCTTCCGTAGATGTTGAGGCGGAGGAAACCCCAGAGACTACTGAAGAGACACCAGAGGCTACTGAAGAGACACCAGAGGCTACTGAAGAGACCCCAGAGGCTACTGAAGAAATTCCAGAGGCTACTGAAGAGACCCCAGAGGCTACTGAAGAAATTCCAGAGGCTACTGAAGAGACCCCAGAGGCTACTGAAGAAATTCCAGAGGCTACTGAAGAAATTCCAGAGGCTACTGAAGAAATTCCAGAGACTACTGAAGAAATTCCAGAGACCTCTGAAGAAGCGACCGATTCAGATACAGAGGCTATTAGTGACGAAGAGTTGAGGTCATTCGCAGAGGTGTTGTTGAGCCTGGAATCGCTTCAAGTCAGCTATCGTGCTCAAAGTCTAGCGGCTGTCGAAGACGTGGGCCTGTCACCCGAGCGATTTGATCAAATCCTGGTGTTATTTCGATCGCCACAAGCTGAGGGAGCTGAGGCGATTCCGGACGTTACTCCTGAAGAGAATCAGAAATTTGAGCAGGTGCTCAATCAGATTGGCGCCATTCAAACATCTATTGAAGATCAAGCCCAGCAGACAATTTTGGATCAAGGATTTACGTTTGAGCGCTTCCAAGAAATTTCAACTATTGTGAATGGCGATGAAACCTTGGAAGAGCAGGTGCGCCATTTTATGGATGCGAATCGTTCTAGCGAGAGTTAGCGACGATGAATCGTTGAGCGCATCCATGAAGTGCAATGTGTGGACAACGTTTGACAATGTAATGAGCTGTATCTATGTCCATGTCCAGAAGTCGGCCAGGATTTCGATACAATCTTTAGGGCTGAGAACGACGTAAGTCCCTGGACGTAATTAGAGCCAAAACCCCAAATCCTGTGCCGCCCGCGCAGGGGGCGGCACAGGATTTGGACGGGTACGTTTCACGTTTAATGATGGCTAGCTACTGAATGGTGTTGGAGTGCACGTAATCGTGTCCCATTACTTCTCGCGCATGGATTGGTTGTCATTGGGGTTCAGTCGATTGAATTTTATGCTTTCAGGACATTTCAAGAGCCTGTGGGCGTTGGCTTGCTAACCGCTAGCTGTTATCAACAGGAGCTTTTTCGCTATGGATTATCGAGATGCAGGGGTTGATGTGGAAGCGGGTCGTGCGTTTGTTCAGCAAATTCGCAACACCGTTGAAGCAACTCATCGCCCTGAAGTACTTGGAAATTTGGGAGGATTCAGCGGATTTTTCCAGCTTCCGACCGGATATAAGGAACCTGTATTGGTATCGGGAACGGATGGAGTTGGCACGAAGCTGAAAATTGCCCATATCGTCGATCGTCATGATACTGTCGGCGTTGATCTGGTGGCCATGTGTGTGAATGATGTGCTGACATCAGGGGCTGAACCACTGTTTTTCCTAGACTACGTGGCAACAGGAGCATTAAAACCAGAACAGCTGGCACAGGTCGTTACTGGGATTGCGGCAGGTTGCCGTCAAGCAGGTTGTGCCTTGTTGGGAGGCGAAACTGCTGAAATGCCTGGATTCTATCAAGCAGGAGAATATGACCTAGCAGGCTTTTGCGTCGGTATTGTTGACAAAGAACGAATTGTCGATGGGCTGGCTGTGCAGGTTGGGGATGTGGCGATCGCCCTTGCCAGTAATGGCGTTCACAGTAATGGCTTTAGTCTCATTCGGAAAATTATCGATTCAAAAGGATACAGTTTTGGCGATCGCCCTGAATTGTTGAATGGAGAATCGCTCGGAGATGTGTTGCTGACACCAACCCAGATCTATGTATTGCCCGTGCTCAATGTCCTCAAATCCGGTATTTCTATCCATGGAATGGCACACATTACGGGAGGAGGATTGCCCGAAAACTTACCCCGATGCTTAGCGCCTGACCAGTCTATCGACATTGATACCACCACATGGACACATCCACCCATCTTTCAATGGATTGCAGCCGAAGGTTCCGTTACCCGTGAGGCCATGTTCAACACATTTAATATGGGGATTGGCTTTGTGGTGATTGTGCCTCCTGAACAGGTCGAGCAGACTATCCAACAATTCACGCAACAAGACATTTCTGCCTGGGTCATTGGACAGGTGGTCGAGGGCACTGGAGAGGTTATTTTTGATGCGTAGTTTGATCGAATAGATCTCTTGAAAACCCAATCGGTGATTGTTGTAAGTAGATGGTCATAATTAAACGTATTCTTCAAAATCCTGTGCCGCCCGCTCAGCGGGCGGCACAGGATTTTGATTTTGGTTTTAATTATATCCAGGTACTTACAACGATGAACTCACTTCTGAGTGAATCTAAAGCTGCTCGATAATCTGCCTCCATAAATACATCTAAAATATTTTGCAAGAGGTCTAATATTATTGCTAAGGCTGACCCAATGAGATGAATAGGTTAGTAAGCGATCGCAAAAGCTGATTATGGACGTTCCTCTACTGACTCAATACCGGAGCTTTCTACCTCGGTTTTATCGGTTGGCTTCGGTTGGTGTGTTATCCAACATGATGGTGCCTCTCGCTGGTCTATTTGATGCAGCATTCCTGGGGCATCTGGCTGATATCAATCAACTTGCAGGAGTTATTTTAGGCGGCATTTTATTTGACTACCTCTACCGAATTCTAAAGTTTCTGCGGAATAGTACGAATGCGCTGACGGCGAGTGCGGTTGGGCAAGATGATCCAGTTGCGGTATTGGTTGCGGTACTTCGGTGTAGCCTAATTGCCATCGTCATTGCTGGAGTCATGTTGGCGTTGCAACATCCCATCCATGAGTTAGGTTTTGCCATCCTCTCCGGGACGGCAGATATTGAAGGAGCTGGATTGGATTACTTCAATGCGCGAATTTGGGGTGCACCAGCAGTACTGCTTAATTTCGTGCTGATTGGTTGGTTCCTAGGTCGTGAAATGAACGGCATTGTTTTCCTCATGTCGTTGGTCGGCAATGGCACTAATGTCGTGTTCGATTACCTCATGATTTTGAGATGGGGTTGGGACAGCATGGGGGCAGGATTAGCAACTGCACTGAGCCAGTATCTTGCCTTGCTAGTGGGTCTTATTGCAATGGCATTGACCACTCAGTGGCACCTCTTAAAACCAGCTTGGTCACAGGCCATTGCTCGCCAAGGATTAACATCCGCAGTTGTGCTCAAAGGCAATATTTTGGTGCGGTTTTTAACCTTGATTTCGGCCTACGCCATCTTTACGAACTTGAGTGCATCGTTTGGTACGGAAATGTTGGCGGAAAACGGCTTGCTCTTGCAAATTGCGTTGTTGAGCCAGTTCACCGTCCAAGGTGTGGGTATGACGTCTCAAACATTAATTGGAAACTTCAAAGGGAAAGGCCGTACTGACGAGATTTTGCCAGTATTGCAGGTGGCTCTCGTCAGTGCGTTGGCGATCGCCCTAACGTTTTCGTTGGGAGCCATTCTATTCCCAGACGCAGTATTCAAGTTGTTGACGAATCACGCAGAAGTCTCCCAGGCCATGCGGCAGTCTGTGGGTTGGCTCTTGCCATTACTGGCATTGACGGCAACAGCATTTATGCTGGAGAGCTATTTTCTCGGTATGAAAGATGGGGCGACTCTGCGAAACGGTTCAATTTTGGGGTTTGGCGTAGGGTTTGCCCCGTTGGTCGTGCTAGCAATGTATCAACGGAGTGAGTATTTACTATGGAGTGCCTTGACGGCTTATATGGGAGTCCTTTCGGTATTTCTAATCTATCGATTGATACGGACTCGTACGTTGTTATTGCAGCAAGATGACGAGGAAAAATCTAGTTTACGAGAAACCCAAATCGTATCTTAGGAATAGGCATGAAATAGAACCGGAAAGTA
>JBCCWF010000078.1:0-17851 GCA_039194035.1 Cyanobacteria bacterium P01_E01_bin.6
ACAACGCTGACATGGTTTGCTCTATCGGCTGTAAAGGTTCTGTTGATGATGCAACCAAGGGCACCAAGCCACCGATACACGATGTAACGCAAAAAACTTTCAAAACAGTCATTTTTTAGTAAGGCTTTGTGAAAAATTGGTAATCTGCTTGGCAATAGTATCTGATTGTACGGATTTTTTCTTGCGGAGTATTACCTAATCGGTTGTTTTGTACATTAGATTTTATTATCAAATGCTGTGATGAGAGTAAATTCTGGGAGTTTACTACGCACTCATATGCCAAAGACGAAGGAGTGGCACCATGTGGGGGCCTAGAGTTCTAGGCTCTATGAATGTTATGTGGAGCACATTTTTTTGTCATACCTCAATGGGATCATTTGTTAGAAAACCTTGGGATTTGGAAAGAGCACATCACGCCTTATTTCTAGCCAAGGCATTGAAACTGAAACCATGCAAAGTCTGGTGTCGCTGGGAAGCTTGAACAAAAAACCGTGGAATTTGCCCGCCTGTAAAGATGCCGTCACCAAATCAACAGGCGATTGTAAACGAACGCGTCCTGGATTATTGAACACTTAATCGCGGGTGTCTTCAGAATAAAAATGCAATAGAACCGAAACTCATTTAGAACCGGAACTCATTTTGTTGGAGTCCTGGCTGTGCTAAGTACCTGGACGCAATAAAACAAACCCCCCAATCTGGTGTCGCCCGCTGCGCGGGCGACACAAGATTGGGAAGGTTACGTTTAATGATGGCTAGCTACTTACCACCCCCAATAAAATATCTCGGAGGTTTTTAATTTTTATTCCTTAGTTGTTGAGACTGAAGCATTCTCTCAAGGTTCCATGCAGCATGGGGCCATTCTCAGAGTTTGGGGCAGAGTTGGGATTTATCTACGGCGATCGCCGCTGTCGTCCAGCTCAACGCACCGACAACAAAGCCCAGCGATGGAATCGAAGGGTGATTCACGAATATCTTTACAGCACAGACACTGATGAGATCCTTCAACCACATCCCCCTTCAGACAACAGGCCATTTTCTGGAGAGAACAATCATGGCGGAGACATAGCAGTACGGGCCATGTCTTGATGTGATCATCGGTTGCTCTCAGGGTGTGCGGAAACTCCAACGCAGGCTCGACCAGTGGAAATAACCTGCATAAGATCACTCAGAAGAATGCGCCGCGATGGAAACCAGGTTCAACAATGAGACTGACATCAATTCCATTGAGCCCTTTGTTTACTCGACAAGGTCAGTTGGGTGTTGCGAATTTCCCAAATTTTTTTCTGAGCTTGCCATGCACGCTCCAAGATTTCCATTCGAGCAGTTGTTGTGAACTGAGGCGAACGACTTTGCCGCAATGCCCATATCACAAAATTCAACAGTTGTGATTCAAGGTTACTTGAACTCAACATTAGGCTATCCCGAAGACTAGATATTGATAGCGATTCAGACGAGGGAGTATAGATGCTGTGGAGTGCAGATTCTTGCATGGCAGAATTCTTTCGACGATAGATTTCTCGCGATTGATAAGCATCTAATTCAACTCTGAACATTAACGTCTGAAGATAGTGCAGATGCAACCGACTCAGCCTTCAGCAATCAAGTAGGATTCCTATACATCGCGCATGACCTTATTCTACGTATTTACCGTAAGTTAACCGTAATTTTTCGTGATCCCCAAACGTTCTTTATAAAACCTTGTTCTTCTATAATTTTCTTACAAAGATAAATTCAAGGTGTTTGCCAGAAATCTCTCTAAGCAAAGTTTTCAAAGGATACAACAAATCTACTGAGCATCCTCCCTAGGGTGAAGCAGATACTTATTCCAAATTCTCAAATGTGTATCTCTTAATACACAGAAGATGTCCTTATGTCGGCAGCTTGCCATGCTAAAGAATCGGCATGAGATAGAACCGGGACATATTTCGGTAGTGGCAGTAGCACAGCGACTACCACCACCAAAATATCTCGGAGTCTTTTAATTTTTATTTCTAAGTAAACACAACGGTGCGGTTTCCATAGACCAGTACTCGATTCTGAAGATGCAATCGTACAGCCCTCGCCAATACGACTCGCTCCAAGTCTTTGCCTTTACGAATAAGGTCAGCAACATCATCTCGGTGACTCACTCGCACAACATCTTGCTCAATAATCGGACCTTCATCAAGTTCTTCAGTGGCGTAATGAGCAGTTGCACCAATAATTTTGACGCCCCGTTGATGGGCTCGTTGATAGGGGTTGGCTCCTGCAAAGGCAGGGAGAAATGAATGATGAATATTAATGATGCTGGAAAACTGTCTGAGCAACCATGGGCTGACGACCTGCATATATTTTGCTAGCACAACCACATCGATGTTGTAGTGGCGGAGTAGTTCTAGCTGCTTCTCTTCTTGTGCTTGCTTTGTTTCTGCATTAATAGGAATGTGATGATAATCAATCCCAAATTGCTCGGCAATGGATTTGAGTTGACTATGGTTGCTCAAAAGCAACGGAATTTCTGCCGAGAATTCACCTGCTTTGCATCGCCACAGTAAATCGAGCAAGCAGTGATCTTGTTTGGTAACCCAAATTGCAATGCGAGGGACGGTGTCGGAAAAATGGATCTGCCACTGGGCTCCCAATGGCTGGGCGATCGCCTCAAAGGCTGGTTCAATCACGTCACGTCGCAGATTAAATCCATCCAACTGCCACTCAATTCGCGCGAGAAACAGATCAGCCGCTGAATCTCGATGCTGATCAGCATGGATGATGTTGCCACCATTGGAATAGATGAAGTTCGCGATCTTAGCGACCAGTCCTTTTTGATCTGGACACGAAAATAAAATTGTTGCAGTGGTTCCAGTCATGTTGCTCGCTGCTTGCGGTTTCAAAAAGCATGTGTTGAATGCTGTATTGTAGCGTCAAGTTTTTGGAGCAAGTGCCAACATTCATAGGACTTACGGATTTTAGACCAACGTTCCTTGCAAACCCTTAAGAATCTTCTAACAGGAATTAGAAAACACCTAGGCTACTCTTAAAACATATAAGGTGAATTTTAGCGATGAGACCCGGCTTCGGATCACCACCAAAAGAGAGTTTAAGGAATTATGCCCCCATGATAAATCGCAAGAAGAGTCAGCATAGAATAAAGATTTTTGTTTCATCAACAGCGGTGTTCAACATACTGCTGTTTTCGCTTGCACTGCTGTTTTCACTCTTCTCATCGTCTGTGTTTGCTAGCTCAGCGATAGACGGCAATAAACAGTCTCATCGTACTGATTCTGACTATCTTCTAATATCGCAGAATGTTAATGACGCATCCGAACCGACAACACCAGTCGGTTACCTCATCCGAGGTAGAAGCTATCGTGACCAAGGCTTATTCAGTAAAGCAGAAGCTGATTTCAGGCAAGCCATTGAACTGGCTCTAAGTGATGAGTTTGAGGCGATCGCTCTTCACAACCTAGGACTAGCTCTTGAAGATCTTGGGAGAGTCAACCAGGCTATTGCTAAATATCAGGAAGCTATCAGAACAGATCCAACATACCCCGATACTTACCAAACGCTTATTAATCTACTGATCGAGCGTGGCGATCCTGAAGCTGAAATTTACCAAGCAAGGCTTCAAGAGTTAATCGATATGATGAGTTGCATTGGGAACGATTCACAATCTGATGATTTCCTGGAGTTAATCAAGAACGGTAACACGTTACGCGAAAGCGAACAACATGCTGAAGCTATTCAGTGCTATGAACTAGCGATTGCAATCAATCCAAATTTACCTTCAGCTCACAATAATAGGGGACTATCTCTAGAGGAGTTGGGCAATTATGAGGAAGCTCTTCTTGCTTATAGTCGTGCGGCCAACTCCGTTCCATTTGAGCGGGCACGCCTTAATCTCAGTGAGTCTGATGCATTGTCTACTGCTTACAGTAATGTTGGGAGATTATCTTTGCAGTTAGGTCAATTTGAGGATGCTGAATGGGCATATGATCTAGCTCTTGTGAGTGATCCTACTCTCATTCAATATGACTTGAACACTGCACAAACAGGAAGCACTCTAACAGCAACCGACCACTTTAAGATGGGTAATCTACTGGGTACCCAAGCTCGTGCTTTCGAACGTGCTGAAGCATTAAGTTTTTCCGAGCGTCGATGGCAGAGAGCTCTAGCGTCATACGAAGAAGCAATTAGGCTTGATACGTCATTTGCACCTGCTTACAATAATATCGGTCGATACTGGCTTGAACATGGCGAATCTGATAAGGGAATGCGCTTTCTACAACAAGCTGTTGAGCTCAGCCCAACTCCAAGCAGACTCGAGAACTTAGCAAGTGCTTGGCTTGCTCTAGCGTTTGAAACACAAAATACAGATGAAACACTTGCCCAGGAATATTTTCACAATGCTGTAAATGCTTACCTTAAACTAGAACAAGTCATTGACCGCGTTGAGCAGATACCAGGAGATATCCAAAACTCAAGTTTACTTGATACTCTCATAATTCGACGAAACTTTACTAACTTTGATGAATCTTTGAGCGGAAGTGCTAGTACAACAAATCAAGACTATTACTCACGATACATCGAGAGACTCATGTGGCTTTATCGCTCACCTGATCAGACGAAAGGGTTAACTGAAGGAATGGATTTTGATACTCCTTTGGATGTTCAAGCATTTCAGGTTTCTGAGAGAGCTAGAGTTCAAGGTTTACTAAATATAATTTCTGAAGAAGATATTTGCCAGACAGGAGAGACTGAAGCATCAGGTGCTGGAATAGAGCCTCTCTGGGATGAGTTATGCCAATTACGCTCAGAATTTTCCACCTTGGTTGATCAATGGCAAAATATTGAAAGTACCGAAGAAGTTTCTATAGACTCGGATGCAGTACAAAATAGTATCGCCGCACAATTGATAACCGTTAGCAGCGATTTTGAGACAGTTAAATCACTGCTTATTGAGCAAGGCATCAATTCTTTTCAATTGCAAACAGATGAAATCACTCTGGACGAAGTTCAAGCGAACCTTGATAACAATACAATTTTGCTTGAATACTGGTTAGGTAACAATTGGCTCGGCAATGAAAAAAGCTACCTTTGGGCTATTTCTAAACCTGGTGTGCTTTCACCGTCAGGGTTTATGAGCTACAAAATTGATGCTGATAGACGCACAATCAATGCACTGGCTCAGGAATATTATGACTATCTTACTAATCCATCCAAACGATTCAAACCAGTTAGTACCGCTAGATCAGGAATGGAATTAAGTCAGTTGCTTTTAGCACCAGTTGCTGAACATCTGGACAACAATCAGCTTGTTGTTGTTGCAGATGGCATGCTACGCTACATTCCATTTAATGCGCTACCTGATCCAAATGCTAATCAAGAGTTTATGACTGGTGACATTGCTGGGATTGACTTAGACGATTTACCTGAGCCTTTGATTCATAATCATGAGATTATTCATTTGCCCTCATTTTCAACGCTATTAAAGGTTCGTAGAAGATCTGAGAATCGAGAAGCTGGTAGTAAAACTTTAGCTATTTTTACAGATCCTGCTCTAAGCAATACAAGGCAAGAAGCCCATCGTCTCCTCGAAATTGCCAAGAACGAAGATCGGGACTTTGGAGAAACTTCAGCAATATTTGAAGCATCTCAAGTATCTATTGCAAGCGAAAATTTAGCTGATTATCGTCTGATTCATTTCGCAACTCACGGACGGGTCATCAATACGGATTTAGCGTCATCAGGACTGATAGCTTCATCTACAGATCGGCAATCTAGGCTTGTCCTATCAGTTCCTCAGGTGTTCAGCCTAAACATACCTGCTGATCTAGTGGTACTTAGCGCATGTCGTACTGGATTGGGTGAAGAAGTGACGGGTGCAGGGATTATCAATCTTTCCCAAGGATTCTTAGCTGCTGGGGCTTCTGGAGTTGTTATAAGTTTGTGGAGTGTTAACGATGAGTCAACCCTTGTATTAATGGAAGAATTCTACGATGAGCTTCTTGATAATTTTGATACTGGGCGAAATACACCTCAAACTGCTTCTGCCCTAAGAGAAGCACAACTTGAGCTTTGGGATAAAAGCCGCTGGAATTTGCCATACTACTGGGCAGGTTTTATTTTCCAAGGAGATTGGCGATAATCAAGAAATTGAATCTAAGCATAATTGTGTCAACAATTTTCTTTAATGGGTACGCATTATGTGAGTTAAATTAAGCCCTTATATATAAAGGGTTTCAGCTAGCATCAAAATCTGGAGATTGGACAGTTTCGACGTATCTACGTCATTTCAGCGATCAACTCACATAAGGCGTTGGGTAATTTCAATCAATCCAATATTGGTTGGTCAGAAAGGTGCTCTAAGCCCGCATAGTTTAACAACTCATTCCATGTCTCACGCATCGTTTCTTGATCTTGGTGATTTGCCAAAACTGTTAGTGTCTCATGCCAAAGTGTTTCGTCCGAATAGAATTGAAGTTGCTCAGGAAAAGACAATTGTTCTATAGAATATAAATCTACTTCAGTAGAAATGCGGGAAATCCAACCGTTAGACACAATATCTCCTGAACGATTGTCATCATCACATATTACGGAAAGAACCCAACGATATGTTTCCTCTTCTACTAATCCCGGCGATTCAGGTGGAAGAGAAAATTTAATTATCCCTGGAGTATTGAATTCAGGTAATCTATACGGTGTAAGTTCAATATTCTCCTCGTTCTCATTAAACAAAAGAAACTCCATACCCTGAATTTCTTCTACCCTGAACGGGATATAAAATAGGAATGTTGGTCTTGAAGAAATTGTTCGTGTGTAATACGACTTATCAAGACTCTCGACCGGAATGATAGCGGTCACCGGATGGCGTTCTCCTCTTTCAGGACACCGATCTCTTGTTTCTCCACCATCTTCGCGTTCAACAGACCCACCTCTATTTAATCGTCGATCAACACGTCTAAACCAATCTCGCGGATCAGGCCACCGCAATTTGTTAGCAGCAAAGCCTTTTGATACGACATCCCACTGCTCAACACCATATTGTCCAGTAGTATCACCCGTAGGTGAAGATTCTTTTGCTGTGACAGGTAGCATCGCAATCATTAAGGCTAGGCTAGGGGCAATAAGACGTAACATAAGAAATTCCGTTGATGGTAATAATTCTAAGATTACGATTTGATTTGAGCTTGAACAGTGTGCTTAGGAATGTAAATAGCTGCACCAACAACAGATGACGTCATAAAAGCCAACGCAGCCGGGATACATGCTAACCACATATTAAATTGAACAAAACAGATCACAGATACAAAATAAACGATCGCAACTCCAATCACGTTAATAACAACCAGGGGAACAACAGACGTTTTCAGTGGCTGTCGAGATAACTGACGCGTGAGGAAAAAAGCACCGCACCCCATTGCTAGGCACGCTAAAAACCATGATGTTTCTTGCAGTCCATAAACGATTTTCAGAAAAGGCCGATGCAGTTCTTGATCCTCCTCAGTTTGATTCAAAACACCACTGAGCAAATGACTCACCATCTGAGCGTGAACTAAAATTCCTGGAATTTCTACATTTCGATAAGGGATTGTCCAACTGTCATCAAAGTCTCTGTTCTGTTGATCGACTCGGCCAATCAAAACTACACGATTCTCAAAGAAGTGATCCGGGAAGTTTCCAATTAAGACGTTTTCAAGAGATATACGACTGACTACTTGCTTAGGGTCTCCGTCTGGTGCACGGTAGTTCAGCATTGTTTGATAGTCACCAGTATCCACATTATCTTGGTAACCACCATCTCCTTGAATCACTCTAGGAATCAACGTTCCTGCAAGAAACAATTCTCCTTCAACCCATTGAACAAGCTCCTCATCTGAAGAGGTTTCAGAGTCTATGTTTCGAGATTCTAAATATTTGTTCGCTAGTTCAAGATTAAAGGAGTATTCAGCCGGGCAAATATCTTGTGGATTATTTTTAAGGTTTATCCAAAGAAGATGCCGCCGTAATGCACGATCCTGTTTCCCAATAAAGTCACTAAAACCAATTTGCTCAGGCGCAAGCTCGGGAGGAAACGATGATCCAGGTATGCTCTTTGGAGGAGGAATCGGAACTTTACAAACAACGTATACTCGTTCGTCTTGGAGTAACGCTTTAAGCCTGATAGCATCGGATGCAACAGAAAAACTTTCTTCCCGTCCAACATATGTTCGAGAGATATCTAGACCAATAGCAGCAGGTTTATGGCGGAGTAATTCTTCAAATAAGCGTCGTACACGCAATCAGGCAATGAGGCTCCTACAGTGTTGATACACGCACCTGATGAGTTAGAAACTTCTCCTGTTGTTTGGCCGTGAGCAGAAATATGCTCCGGTTTTTCATTCAGTTCTTCATGGGTAATAGTTTGAAACATTTCAATATCATTTTGATCAATGGCAACCAATCGAATTCGATCGTCCAGTTGTTCATTGGCCATGGCTGACCGTATCCGAAGAAAATGGTCATACATTGCTAGTTCTAGCGGTTGCAACAAACCCGACGAACGAATCAGCAGCCCGACAAAAAAGATTACAGTGCTCATCCACAACGTTCGATTACGAAGCTTGTTACTGCGAGTTTCGACTTGTTCAGGCTTCAGGAATTTCTTTAAGGTCTTGGGTTCACGAATTTTTGGGAGGTCTAGTTGTGTTGCTTTGGGCTCTTGAAGTTCTTGAAACTGCGGCGTCCTCTGTAAACTCGAAACAGCTCGCCGAATACCCATTGCGATATCCAGGAATGCCTCATCTTGGTCGTCCCATTTAGTGACCGGCTTACCGTCTTTTGGTAAAACTGCCAATTGTCTAAACGGGGCACTGTTCCAATCACATGGACGCAAAATAATCGGAACAACTTTTGCAACACCTGCATAATGACGATGAATTGCCTGAGTCATTCCCAGTTGCCACAATTCATCTGAAGCCAAAAAGTCTGCGCTGATAAGCAATACAATTACCTGAGCGGTTTTCAGATTTCGTGTGATGACATCATCAGAAACTTCTCCTGGAATAATTTGACGATTATCCCAGCTAGTAATCGTGTTTTCTCGTTTGAGTGTGCTGAGGTGCTTACCCAACTCAGTCAATAAGGCTTCGTCTTCGCGCGCGCAAGCTACATAAACATGAATTGCATCATTAGACATGGGGCTCTTGAACAAGATGAAATACTTTTATGAAAATGATACCTCTACTATCGATTTTTCCACCATCGAATGAATAGCTTTTCAAGTTCAACCCATACAAACATAAGGCTACTGAATCCAAAGCAGATGAGGAGTTCAGTGGCACTGAGCACTTGCGTTCCAAAAAACTCTCGCAGAGGCGGCACATAAATTAACATCAACTGTAGAATCGTCGTTGCCACGACGGCCATCCATACATAGGGATTGGAGAATGGATTCATCTCCAACGTTAATCTGGTGTCTGAGCGAACGGCGATCGCATGGCCCATTTGCGCCAGACATAGCATCGTAAACACCATCGTTTTCCAGCGATCTAAATCCCCATCTCCGACGGATTGAACGTACTGGTATGACCACACCATTAACGCAATGGAAAAAACGCTGAACACAATGCCGATACGGATCATGTAAGATCCCATACCCCGAGCAAAAATACTCTCCGTTGGGTCATGGGGAGGACGCTGCATTTCATCTGGCTCAGAGGGTTCGACCGCTAGGGCTAGAGCCGGAACTCCATCTGTAACCAGGTTCATCCAGAGAATTTGCAATGGGGTGAGGGGAACTCCGCCCAAGGGCACCAGAATTGGAGAAGCTGCAATGGTGAGGACTTCGCCAATATTTGACCCCAAGATGTAGCGCACAAATCGTCGAATATTGGCATACACCACACGCCCTTCTTCTGTGGCCGCCACAATGCTGGCAAAGTTGTCGTCGAGCAACACCATGTCACTCGCTTCCTTACTGACATCAGTGCCTGTAATGCCCATGGCGATACCGATATCTGCCTGTTTTAGCGCTGGTGCATCGTTGACACCATCCCCAGTCATTGCAATCACCCCCCCCTGCTTTTGAAGAGCTTGGACAATCCGGAGTTTATGTTCGGGCGCAACGCGGGCATAGATACTAACCGTGTTGACCTGCTGTTCTAGCTCTCGTTGACTTAGCTTTTCCAAGTCCTGTCCACTGAGAACTACGGCATTTTCAGGAGCGATACCCAAATCAGTGGCGATCGCCCGCGCCGTAAGCTGATGATCCCCTGTAATCATCACAGGACGAATGCCTGCTTCTAAGCACTCCTTCACGGCCTCCCGCACTTCAGGTCGCGGAGCATCCAATAGTCCCACAAGCCCTAGCCACCTGAATTCAGACTCGGCTGATTCCAAGTTTTCATCATCAGGCAAAGTATCCAAAATTTTGTAAGCAAATCCTAAAACACGTAATCCTTTGCTCGCCATGCGATTGTTGTCACGCAAAATATCGGCATGAGTGTCAGAGGTTAACGGAACTAGGCGATCGCTCAGTTGTTGTGTCGTACACCGTTCTAAAATCAGTTCAGCAGAGCCTTTGGTCAGCATGATCAGAGCAGCGTCTGGCAGCGACATCCCCGATTTAGCGAGGGTATCTCTCAGGCGATGTTCAGCATCGTTCACCACCACACTCATCCGCTTTCGCTCAGACGAAAAGGGAATCTCTGCCATCCGAGGTAAGGCAGACACCCACTCCACCGCATGAATACTCGCTTTGCCTGCTAACGACAACAGTGCGCCCTCTGTGGGGTCACCCACGATCGCCCAGTCTCCATGCTCCTTCTGTAAGGCTGTATCATTACATGCCACACACGCGATCATCAGCATCATGAGAGCTGGATAATCGGTTGCGGCCACCGGGGATGGAGCGGTATCACCGCTGGAACGGGACATATCATCAGAGGTTGTTCGATAAAATTCCCCCACGGGGGCATATCCCGTACCGGTTACCGAGAAAGAATGATTCTCTGTGCTGACGGCTGTCACGACCATTTTGTTTTGGGTGAGGGTGCCCGTTTTATCGGAACAAATCGTTGTGACGGACCCTAGGGTTTCAACGGCTGGTAGTTTACGAATCAGGGCATGGCGACGTACCATTCGCTGAGTGCCAATGGCAAGAGTGACAGTAATCACCGCAGGTAACCCTTCTGGAACCACGGCGACAGCCATGCTGAGGGATACTTCAAGCAACTGCTCGAACTGACTCCACCCAGCCCTGAGGACACCACCTCCTACAACCAAACTCACTAGAATGAGAGAACCGATCACCAGAACATTGCCGAGTTGCGTCATCCGACGTTGCAGAGGAGTGGGGTCGGTTTCAACTGCTTGCAGCATGGTAGCAATGCGGCCCAACTCTGTTGTCATACCAGTTTGGGTGACAATGGCTATCGCTCGCCCCTGAACCACTTCAGTCCCTTGAAAGATAAGGTTAATGCGATCGCCAATGGCCGTATCCTCGGGCAATACTTCAGTGGCCTTTTTGTTTACAGCTTCTGACTCTCCCGTCAAGGCAGACTCCCGAACCCGCAAGTTGCTCGATTCCAGCAATCGCCCATCTGCAGACACCTGGACTCCAGCGTCTAAGAGCATCACGTCACCAGGCACAAGCGATCGCGCGTCCACCTCCTTCACCTGCCCATCACGAATCACTCGGACATTGGGCGATGCCATTTTTTTAAGTGCTGCCAATGCTTTTTCGGCACGACTCTCTTGCAAGTAGCCCAGCACCCCATTGAGGCCAACAATCAACATGATGGCGATCGCATCTTTCGGAAATTCTTGATGTCGTAAGGAAAGGATGGCTGACACCACTGCAACGGCAATGAGCAGCAGCAGCATCACATTCTTAAATTGGTCAATGATGATGACCCAGGGACTCCGACCTCCCTTCTCCTCTAATTCATTCGAGCCAAATATGTGGAGCCGGTCGTGGATTTGTTGAGGAGATAGTCCTGTTGTGCGATCGCTCTCTAATCGGTTCAGTACATCTTGAACGTCTGTTGCGTGCCACGGAACCTTGATTGGGCTGGAAGGCGAAGCGTCAGGTCTGGAGACCATAAGGGATGGCTCAACGATTTAGAGAGTTTGGCACCTTTGATCATAGGGCGAAATCCATATTTCATGGGGCATAGCAATACAACTTATGCGAATCTCGCCAGCCAATTTTGAAAGGACAATCATTCTACGCTCACGAAGTGCGCCATTCAGGCAGTATCATGGTGAGTTACTCACCCTTTCGGCGTGATGCCTGTTGGATCGCATGTGCACCAACGGGAATGTCAGGGCAGCTTCAGTAGAAATCAAGCAAGCTCCATCTAGAGACAGCCGCATACTGCTCTTCGGAATGCTAAGTCGTGATGCTTTTCAACATTCTGAACAGTTGATTCCCTCGGTACACACCTCTTGTGATGGCAGGTTTGTCACATGCCTCGGCATGGAATAGGCAAAAAGGAGCGTACATGGGCATCATGACGATGGTGCTATTAATCATTGGTCTCGTTTTAATCGTAGCGGGTGCTGAAGTACTGGTTCGTGGAGCTTCGCAATTGGCTGCCATGTTGGGCATTTCTCCTTTGGTTATTGGTCTGACCGTTGTTGCATATGGCACCAGCGCACCAGAAATGGCTGTCAGCATTCAGGCTGCTTTCTCAAACTACGAAGCTATTTCCATTGGGAATATTGTTGGCAGCAATATTTTCAATGTTCTTTTTATTCTTGGACTTTCTGCTGCAATTACACCGCTATTTGTTGCACAACAATTGATTAAGCTCGATGTCCCCATCATGATTGGGGTGTCGCTACTGTTGATGGTTCTAGCGCTCGACCAGGAAATCAATCGAATAGACGGCATCATTCTTTTCGCTGGCGCAGTTCTGTATACCGGATTCCTTTTCTATCAAAACCTCAATGGAAATGCATCCGCTGTCGATGATGACAACTGTGATGCCCTAAGTCGAACGCCACCTTCTTTAAAAGCTTGGTGCGTCAACCTATTTTTGATTGGGAGTGGCATTCTATTGCTGACCCTGGGGTCTCGATGGTTGGTCGCTGGTGCTGTGGCGATCGCCACAGCCATCGGGGTGAGCCAGCTTGTGATTGGCTTAACGCTCATTGCCCTTGGAACATCCTTACCCGAAGCGGCAACATCCGTCATTGCCAGCTTACGGGGAGAACGCGATATTGCCGTGGGCAACGTGATTGGGAGCAATATCTTCAATATCCTTGCTGTTTTGGGTGTTGCAGGATTTTTGGCACCCAATGGAGTAAACGTGTCACCTGCTGCAATCAACTTTGATATTCCTGTGATGGTCGTCGTGGCAATTGCATGTCTACCAATTTTCTTCACGGGCAATATCATTCGTCGCTGGGAAGGAGCCTTATTTCTGGCCTACTATGCTGCCTACACGACCTATCTATTTCTAGATGCAATTAACCACGATAGCTTGCCCTTCTTTAGTCGCGTTTTGGTGACCTTTGTCATTCCCTTGACGGTAGTTACCTTTGTTACCATCACACTCCGATACAGGAGACAGTCATGACTCACACTGATCATTATCGTTTTACGAATCGGTCTGAAGCAGGTCGTTTGCTTGCTTCTGCTCTCGCGAGCTATGCCAATCAAGCTGAGGTAATTGTGCTGGCACTGCCTCGTGGGGGCGTCCCCGTTGCATTTGAGATTGCTCGGGTTCTGAATGTACCTCTGGGAGTTTGTATTGTTCGTAAATTAGGAGTTCCGGGTCACTCAGAACTTGCCATGGGGGCGATCGCCTCAGGTGGTATTCGCATTCTTAACGACGAAGTGGTTGAGCGGCTTCATATTTCTAGTGCGGCGATTCAAGCCGTTACTCTGCAAGAACAAAAGGAGCTGGAGCGGCGGGAAAATCTATATAGCACCTATTGTGACTATGCCGTTAGCGACGACCTAGAACTGCACTCATCCCTTGATCTACAGGATCGAATCATCATTTTAGTGGATGACGGAATTGCCACAGGGTCTACCTTGAAGGCTGCAATTCGTTGTCTCAGGCAACGCAACCCTAAGAAATTAGTCGTTGCCGTTCCCGTGGCCCCACCGTTAGTCAGCCATCGACTGAAGCAAGATGTAGATGAGCTTGTTTGCCTGTTGACTCCCAATGACCTCTATGCGATTGGTACGTGGTACGACAACTTTGAACAGGTTTCGGATCGTGAAGTGAAAGAACTTCTCCAAACATTGCCCAGTTCATAAGAACTGCTGAATCCGCTGCATACGAGCACATTCGTTCTGATTTTTTCACGCCAATGATTGAGACTTAATTTTTAGTTGGCGTTTTAATTACCTTTTCTTAACCAACGACAAAAAATATTCAGGTATCCTACACGAAGAATGTCGGTCAGCCGCTGTGTTTAGCATTCTTAGGGTGCAGTAGAAATGCTTTACTGCCAGTCAAAAGCATGGTTATGTCGATAAGTAGGTGGTCACAATTAACTGTAAAAACATAAAACCCTGCGCCGCCTGCTGCGCGGGCGGCGCAGGGTGATGAATTTGGTTTTTAATTGTGTCGAGGCACTTAGGAATTGATGCATAACCGTCACTCATTGCTCTGTTCGATTCACTGACTATTCCTAGATATATGGAATTCCCAATTTTTGATTTGATTGTCAAAGGCGGCCCTGTCATGGTTCCTTTGGTTGGACTATCGATATTGACGATTGCCACGTCTCTTGAGCGGGGTTGGTTCTGGTATCGACTCCTGAGCAGGGAAAGTCGGGTAGTTCACGATGTCATATCGGCAGCTCATGTCAGCCTTGATGAGGCGCGGGCGATCGCCGAACGAGCCAACGCATTGCCGATTGGCCGTTTTTTGCTCGCGCCTCTTAGCCTCAACAGACCCAATCCTGAAACCTTTCAACTTGCTCTTGAAGCAGCCGGGGACAAAGAATTTGTCAAAATGCGTAAGGGTGATAAGTTCCTGGAAACTGTCGTCGCGCTTGCGCCTCTCATGGGACTTCTAGGAACAGTGACTGGTCTCATTTTGACCTTTAATAACCTCAATATCGGTGGAGGAGGATCCGGTGATCAGGCGACAGCTGCAGCGTCTGGTATTGGTGAAGCACTTATTACAACTGCAGCCGGTATGGTTGTGGCGATCTTAGCCCTCATCTTCTTTCGGATCTTTTTAACCCTCCAGTCACAACAAGTAGACTACTTTTCAGAAGTTGGCAGTGAGCTAGAGCTAATTTATCGACAACATTGGAACCAGCCCAGCTACATCGATGGAAAAGCGGAAGGGTATCCAGTCTCAGTTCCGTGACTCGATCTGTATCGTGATTTAAAGCGATAGCGTCTCCAATTTCAACGTCTTACGATTCTGAACAAGTTACTTCAAGGCCATTTCCATGCGGCTGAAAAATCAAACTGATGTGCCCATTCCATCGGTAAATTTGATCCCGATGTTGAATGTCATGCTAGGAATTTTGGCGTTTTTTGTCATGATTACCATGACCCTGGGTGAATCTCAGGGGGTCAACGTTCAGCTTCCGGCAAGCCCAGATGCTCCTCCTCCCGAAACGGACGATCCAGTAGACGATCCAAAGCCTCCCCTCATTGTGAAACTCAATGAGCAAGGGCAAGTTTTGATAGATCAAACTCCCACCCTTCGATCCGATGCTGATCAGCAGGTGCGTGATTACATTGCCGATAGCGACGATGGCCTTGTTTATATCACGGCAGATCAGCAGTTGTCTTATGAAGACGTCATTCAATTTTTGATTGAAATGAAGCGTATCGGGGGCGATCGCATTTCCCTAACGCTAGAGGAGAATTAATCGTTCAATGGCTTCAAAACGAAGAAGACGTGCTGAATCCACCATTCCAGAGGTCAATCTTGTCCCGATGATGGACGTGTTGATGACAGTACTGACGTTTTTCATCATCATTTCCATGAGTTTAACGAGCCAGTCCATTTTGTCCGTCGACGCACCTGAGGCAGAAGGATTAGAGGAAGAATCAAGTGAGATTACAGATCCATTCGTGATTGGTCTGAATATTGATGGCGATATTCTGATCTCTGATGAGCCTGTTGATTCACTAACCTTACGAGATGCAATGAGAACCTATTATTCGAATCATCCAGAAGGCTATATCCGATTGAAAGCCGATCGGGCCTTAGACTATAGCGAGGTGTCTCGAATACTGATTACCCTGCGTGATTTAGGGGGTGGTCGAGTTGCCCTCGCGTATGAATAGCTTGTCAAACAAACTCATTCATACCCAAAAGATTCCAATCAGCACCATGGCCACGTAAGAAAATATTTGAGGTTGAAGTCCGTCTCACCCCTGATGATTAGAGAGAATGGCTGATACTTTCAACACGCATTCGTTGAGAGTGTCAGCCATGCTGATGTCAGCTCTGCTCAACCGTCTTCGCTTAAGGACCTGGTCGTCATTAAAACCCAAAAAACAAATCCTGTGCCGCCCGCTGAGCGGGCGGCACAGGATTTGGAAGGTTACGTTTAATGATGGCTAGCTACTTATCAAGTCAATGATGCGACTTAGCAACGTTGACGAAGAAATGAGCGCTTGAGACGCGCTGAGCACGTCTCAAGTGCTCATTTCTTCGTAGTGAATTTGAGACGTTTGCCAAGTCAGGTCGATGATGCGTTTGCAAGAATAGAATAAAAACAGTACAAGTTTATTAAGAAGACCGTACTGTTTCGTTGCGCAAAATCCAGTGAAGCGAGTCAACAGAGCCATTACATAAGGAGATAAGCGATCGCCATGCGATTGGGCAAAGTTGTAAAGTCAAATTCTCATTGTGACTATGTCGTTGAGTTAGATGATCAATACTCGACTGAAGTTCCTCCAGAGGCAGATGATTATGGCTTCGGCAGTTTCGTAAAGCTGGAAGATGAAGGAAAGCGCCACTGGGCTGTGGGGATTGTTTACAACACACAACTGGTTAACCCGATGTTCTTCAGCAATGGACCTCGGTTATCTAGTGAACCAGACCCACTTTTTACGCCCGATTTAATCAGCGAAACTCGAACCATGTTAGGGGTTGTTTTAGTTGGAACCCTCGAACACAACGACCAATCAACATTTGGAAAACAGGGTATCCCTAAAGTCGTTGTTCCGATCAATACTCCGGCTCAGCTGATGTCTCAACATGACATTCATCACTTCCATCAAGATGTCAATCAGCGTCCTCAGTTTGCATATTACAGTCATCTCCTGAGATGCGGCGGACATTTCGCCTCTGATCTCATGGATCAAATCTTGACGACCTTAGTTGAAGAGCATCTATTCACAAATGGCGATCAGCGCGCTCTGGAGCTATTGCGAAAGGAAATCCGTTGGAAAAATACCATGGGTGCGATGCGCTCAAGATAATCATCGGATAGACGTGAGACCGCCTGCCGTGTCCAAAAGTCAGATTAGATCAGTATTTCCAAAAAAAAAACCGACGCACTCCGCGCAGTGGAGTTGTCGGTCAATCGTGTGTTCCCTGTTGATGACTCGGCTAGAGTTGAGTCAATTTAAGTATCGCTAGAATATCTATATTCCAAAAGGATCTTGATCAGTATGGCATGTGATGTTTCTCACATATTCCCGTGATCAGGGAGATAGACATACTTTGTTGCGTGATCAGTAACTATACACTCAGGCAGTTGCACATAAAAAAGATACCTAAGTAGATAGGCATCATAAACTCACTTTAAAAACCTGGGTAGTGCATTTTAGTAAAGGACAGAGGAAATAGCGGGATGTGCAGACTCAATGAGCCGCTCCTTGACTAAGCGATTATATTCGTGGATGAACGTCCAGATCGCACCAATATGGTTCTCTAACTTCTTTGAGAACGACAAA
>JBCCWF010000079.1:0-17672 GCA_039194035.1 Cyanobacteria bacterium P01_E01_bin.6
GATCGCCGCTTCATGGCGCCCTAAGGAATCCAGCGCATTCCCTCGGTTGGTCCACGCCGCGGGGTCGTCCGGTTTGAATTCGATGGCTTTGTCGTAGCTGGCGATCGCCGCTTCATGGCGCCCTAAGGAATCCAGCGCATTCCCTCGGTTGGTCCACGCCTCATGTTTGTCCGGTTTGAATTCGATGGCTTTGTCGTAGCTGGCGATCGCCGCTTCATGGCGCCCTAAGGAATACAGCGCATTCCCAATCTTCCACAGAAATAGCCTACTGCTAAAGTCTGGGTCAGCGTGGGTACCCAATCTGTCTGCCTGAGCCTTGGCTTGTTGTATCCAGCGATATGTCTGGTCGTCAGGACAGCGCCGCGACTGATAAAACAGCGCCGCAAATCGAGCCAGTCCATCCAATCGCTCAGGATGTTGCAAACAAACTCGAATGGCTTCGTCGGTCGCCTGCTTTGAAAGGTTGTAATTGGCCAGATTGAACGGGTAATCAATCTCATCTTTTTCTAACAAGGCCCATCCCAACGCCACAACCGGACGGATCACCGTCAGAAACGTTCGTACGGTAGCCGATAACAGCGGATGCTCCGCTAACTCCGCTTCTGCTGTGATGGCATTGAACGGACGCTGAACCACCTCGTCTTGCCCAAAATATCGAGCTTCCAGCAGATGGGTGCGAAACTGGTGCTGGCTCTCTGCGCTGCGGCGGCTAAACATTAGGTGATACAAGTAGTCTGCTCGGAGGTTTCGCCAGTCAGAATTATTGTATTTTTCCGAATACGTGCTGTCTGGAGGCACGTCTATCTCTGACTCGGCTTTGGCATCATCCGCTAAGCACTGATGGGTCTGATGAAACCGATCTCGATCGTCTTGATAGAGCGAGAGCCGAAACACATCCCGCGCCACATCATCCAATCGATAGCGTCCATCAACCAACTCCACATAGCTGCGCCGAATCAACCAGCCAAAACAATTCAACTGTTCATCAGCCGCCGTCGCAAAGTCCAGCCCATCACGTTCGACCAACTGCTGAATTCGCTTGCGATCAAACCGACGACAACAGGCTGCATATTGCACAATGCGTTTCTGGGTGTCATTCAGTCCCTGCAACAGCAGGCTGACGATTTCCTCATTGCCCTGGGAAAAGTCTGGCTCATTGCCCTTTTCCGTTTCCCTGCGAATCCAGTCGAGATAGTAGGGCAACCCCTTGGTGACTCGAAAGGTTTGCCGTGTTTTGGCTGCATCTGCAATGCCGATGGCGCTCAAATAGTGCTGAGTCTCTTCATCAAACCGACGAATGGGTTGCTCATACACCAGACTTCGATCTTGGTTGAGCTTTCGCCATCCCTCTCCTTTCAAAATATTGTGCCGACCCGCCACCACCAGCCGAATCGCATGAGGTTGAAGCGACTGATTGCCTAACAACGTACGCCACAACCACAAATCCAAATCAGAGGACACCTTCTCATAGGTATCTAAAATCAACACAATTGATTGTGTCTCAGCCTGTTGCCGCAATGATGCGACAAATGCCGCCGTCAATCGGGGCAACGGTTCGATCATTAATTCCTGAAGCGTCTTGTTGCGCCGGGTCGCTTTATGATCCCGCAAGAGCTGCTGCAACCCATCCTTAATCGACAACGTTGCCACGGCAGCCTGCATACCATTGTCAACAACTGATGATGCAATTTTCTTGCTAGGTTCCGAGAGAAATACACCCGCGACATCTACGCCTAATTTCAAGAGTTGGTCAACAGCCTTCAGTTGCTCTGCATCAACGGCACCTCGACCTGTTGGCGATTCTGTTTTGAGCGTATGAATAGTTTCCCAATACAAATGAAAGAGTTCACCAAATGAGTCTCCTGACCAGGCTGACCAGTCGTTTCGAGGCACCACTTGCTCATAGAGCTTTGCCATCAACTCAATGGGCGTGTCGATGCTCTCGGTCAGACCAAAGGAGACGCTGGCAACAATGGTGTCTTTTTCGTGGAATTCTTGAATTTTCTGAGTCAGTCGCGATTTACCCACTCCGCCAAGCCCCCACACATGAAAAACCACGGGAGCCTCCGCAGGGTGCTGAATAGCGTGGGCAACGGCTTCTAGAAATGCATCAGTTTCTGGACGAGAGATATAGGGGGCTTGTATTGCCATAGAGACGTTCGTGACCGCATGACCTCTTCACATCTTACCCCTACCATAGCGCTGGGCGGGTTGATGAAGACCGATGAGGTGGGGCGCGCCGCGCCCCACCTCACCGATTTTGTCCTTGACGCGGCGGTCGTAGATTATCGTCGTTGATGAGGATCGAGTGCTTCCCGCAATCCATCCCCCAATAGATTGAAGCTGAGCACCGTCAGGGCGATCGCCACGCCTGGGAAGGTCGTAATCCAGGGCGCGCGCTTAAAATAATCTCGGCCTCCAGCCAAAATTGCGCCCCATTCAGGCGACGGGGGTTGTGCCCCCAAGCCCAAGAACGATAGCGCAGAGGCCGACAGCACCGCGACCGACACCCCGACGGTTGCCACCACAATGATCGGCGACAAAATATTGGGCAAAATATGCCTCACGATCAGCCAGGGATGACTTGCCCCCAATGCCTTGGCTGCGTTGAAGTATTCCTTCTGTTTCTCCACAAGCACAGCACCATAGGCAATGCGCGCATAGAAAGGAATGGAGCTAATCCCCACGGCAATCATTGCATTCGTCAAACTTGGCCCCAAAACAGCGACAGCGGCCAGGGCAATCAGGGTTTCAGTAAAGGAAAACAGCACATCCACGGTTCGCATCAAAATGGTTTCGATCCAACCTCCGCTATAGCCCGCAACGAGGCCAACGAACACACCCGTTGTCATGGAAATGCCAACCGCAATAAAGCCCACGTAGAGCGTGAGTCGAGTGCCGTAAACAATGCGGCTAAACAAATCTCGCCCCAACTCATCTGTGCCAAACCAAAACTCTCCATTCGGTGGCGTCAAGGTATCGCCAACCCCAAGTTCCAGAGGATCGTAAGGGGCAATGGCGGATGCAAAAATGGCAGTGATGACAAGAATGATCAGCAGCACGCTCCCAATCTTTGCTCCGGAATTCCGCCATAGAACTCGAAAAAACTGGTTGTGACTATCATATTCATGAGGAACAGGGGCTGACCCCAGCGATGACGGAGTAGTCGTCTGTTGAGTCATAGCGTATTAGTGATAAGAGATTCTGGGATCAATCCACACATACAGCAGGTCAAGCAGCATGGATACCGTCACAACCACGAATGAAAAGATAAGAATGAATCCTTGAATCGTCGGATAATCTCTCTGAAAAATAGACTGAATGGCAAGCCGACCAATGCCGTTCCAAGCAAACACATTCTCGACAACAATGGCACCCCCCATCATGTAGGTGAACTGAAGACCCAGCATATTCACCACGTTGATCATGCCGTTGCGAAAGGCATGACGAGACAACACCGTCACTTCTGCCAGTCCTTTGGCCCGAGCCGTTCGCATGTAGTTTTGATTGAGCACATCCAACATTGACGACCGAGTTAACCGTGACACCGCCGCTGCATTTGCCAGTCCAAGGGTCAATGCTGGAAGAATCAGGTTCTTAAAATCAGTGCCGGAGACAGGCAACCACCCAAGGCGAATAGAAAATACGTACATCAACATCAGGCCGAGCCAAAAGCTAGGAATCGAAATGCCGACGATCGCCCCAGTCATCAGCGTGGTGTCTAACCAGGTACCCCGCTTATACGCCGCAAAAAAACCAGTCGTGACGCCAATGAGAATCGTAATGATTAAACTACTGAAGGCAAGCATGAGGGTATTTGGCAACCGCCCCAGCAGTAAGTCTAGAACCGGCTGATTCCCGCGAATGGTGGTGCCAAAGTCACCGTGCAATAGTCGCCCCATATACAGGATGTACTGCTGATAAATCGGCAGATCGAGACCTAATTGATGGCGAATCTGTTCCAATTGCTCTGGGGTAGTGGCTTGAGACTGAGCAAACATAATTTGCACAGGGTCTCCGGGAACCAAGTGGATCAACAAGGTCACGGCCATTGTAGTGATCCAGATGGTAAACACACCGCTCAGAATGCGCTTGATGATGTATTGGGTCATATTTGCCGATATTCGTATGGGCGCATAGCCATGCGCCCTGATAGCCTACCGTGTAAACACACGTCAAAAGTTAGTCTCTACAAGCCTCACCCACCAGCAAAAAAAGTGCGCTCATGGGTGAGGCTGCCGACCATTATGACGACAGCTTTACGTCATTAAAGAGGGGGCGATTGAAGGGGCCAATCTTGAACCCTTCCACTTCTGACCGCGTGGTGTAAATCCACAGCCAACCCGGAGTATAGAGCGGCACGTGAACGGCATTTTCCAGCAAGTATTTTTGAGCTTCCTGTACCGCCGCTAGGCGATCGCCCTGATCCACAAGAGTCCGCGTCTTGTTGAGCAGTGCATCTAACTCCTCCGTTTGATAGCCACTGTAAGCACCTGGAGAATGCCAGAGTTGATGAAGAATATCGGGGTCATACCAGGCCCACCCCATCATGTCGAAGGTGCTCTTACCATCCGACTTTTCATTCTCCTGTTTCACTCGGGCGTTCATCGTCCCAATATCCATGGTTTCAATATTGGTTTTGATGCCGACAGCATCCAACTGACTTTGAAAGACCTGAACCATTTTCTCTCGGTTGCCGCCCACCCAGGTCATCATGGTCACTTCGAGTGGATTCTCAGGGCCATACCCCAACTCTCCCAAGAGTTCCTGAGCCTTAACAGGATCATGCTCATAGCCATGCTCTGCACAGAAATCCTGGTCATTTCCCAAGACCCCACGGGCAACAGTGCATTGTTCACGCTTGACGACATCTCCAAAGACGATGTCGATCGCGGAATCGGGATCGATCGCATAGGCAACAGCCTGCCTTGCGCGAATGTCGTCAAAGGGCGGACGAGAAATCGTGAACTCAAAAAAGACGTTTTGTCCCGTGCTCTCGGCCACATAAATTTCTAATGAATCATCAGAACGAATGGCTTCGAGTTCCTCTAGGGGAGGCTCTGCAATTACCTGGATTTCGCCTGTTTGCAAACCAGCTAAACGCGTTTGAGGTTCCGGTATTTGCTTGACAATCAGCTGATCAAGGTAAGGGGCACCCGCATTATCAATCGGACGGCCAAAGTTTTGATAGTCAGCATTCTTTTCTAAAACGATTTCGTCGCCTTTCGTCCAGCTCACCAGCTTCCAAGGCCCGGTACCCACGGCGGCTGTCACCCCGAAGTCGTCTCCTAACTCCTCGGCGCTATCACAAATTTGGCTGGAGAAAGGATCCGCCATAAAAGCAATAAAGGCTCCGAACGGTTCCTCAAAGGTGAATTTGACGGTCTGGGCATCCACCGCCTCAACGGAGGAAATCGGCCCCCAAGCCCCTTTGGTGACGCTTGGATTCTCGTCACTCAGCGCCCGTTCTGCCGTATATTTCACATCATTCGCATCAAATGCGGTTCCGTCGTGGCAGGTAATGCCTTCATTCAAAACAAAGGTGATGTCGAGACCATCGTCGCTGACTGTCCATTCTTTTGCCAGGTTACTGACCACCTCGCTGTTGTCATCAAAGGCCAGTAGCGTGTCATAAACCTGATCAAACACCTGCCAGGAAAGCGTCGTCGTGGTTCGTTGAGGATCAAGCGAATCTGCATCGCCATAGCGTGCCCACACAAGACTTCCGCCTTCTTTCGGCGTGCTCGATTCGGTCGATTCTTCACCAGCATCGGCTTCAGGAGAGGAGGTGTTTCCGCTGCAGGCACCAATTACGAAACTAACAGCAGCAAGAGAGGCGATCGCCACTGTCCGAGAACCAGGTGAAAACGCTGGCACTGACCATGTTGATAAACGGAAAGGGTTCTTAAGTGACATGTATTATCGTGTCCTCGTTTTTGATTGGATGATTTGATTGGATGGCTTGATTTTTTGATTGGATGGCTTGATTTGAGTAATGGGCAATGTTCCTGGGGAACCAGAACGCAACCGTTTTAGAAAGTCAGCGGAATTGACGTTGTGCTGACTCTAAGGGGGAATGCGCGATCGCCTGCGGTTATTCAGCTAAGTTTAATATTTAATTAAATTAAAATTAACGGTTGCCTCATCCACTACTAGATGTGATAGCAAACACATTCACAAGAGTTTCTTAAGAAATCGAAAATTTAGGATGCTGCTCCGTAGGATAGTGCCCAGGCATTGATGCGAGTGGTGCTGGAAATCAGGCCTTGCGATTGTGATGAGTGAAGAGGTGCATGGGAGTGGTGCAGCAGGACTCTATGAACCCATGCATCCCCAGATTAAATCATGTCGGAGATCTCAAGAGGTTGGGAAACGGCAAGCGGGGCATGCCCTCCCACAGTCTCAATTCGCCTCCTGAACCGACTGGCTTTCTCTTGTTGTGCCTCCGTTCACTCACACATTTAGGAGACTGTCCATGTGCGGTATCTCAGGCATCATGCACCACGACTCAGCACGTCCCATCAATCCAGATACGTTAGTGGCAATGGCCGCCATTCAATACCATCGCGGACCAGACGGCTTTGGCTGGAATGTGATAGGCGATCGCGCCGTTGGCTTTTCCCATGCGCGCCTGTCCATCATTGACCTGGATGAAAATCGCGGACGACAGCCCTTTGTGTCCCGCGATGGGCAATACATGATTGCCCACAATGGAGAGTTCTACGACTACAAACGGTTGCGGGCTGATCTCACGTCACGGGGCTATCAGTTCTCCACCAAAAGCGATACAGAACTGGTACTCCACCTCACCGAACGGAGTGGACTAGAGGCTGCATTGCCCCATTTACGTGGCGAATTTGCCTTTGCCCTTTATGAAAAAACAATGGATCGGCTGACCCTGGTGCGCGATCGCTTCGGCGTGAAGCCGCTATATTGGACGATGACCCCAGAAGGCATGGTCTTCGGCTCTGAAATCAAGGTGCTGTTTGCCCATCCATCCGTGGCACGGCGCTTTTCTTCCGAAGGACTTTTCCATCAGCTGATGCAGACCATGGTGCCAGGAACGACATGTTTTGAGGGCATCCATGCCGTTCAACCGGGGCAGATGGTGATGGTTGAACGACAAAACGATCGGCTCCACATTCGCACAAAGCAATACTGGGATCTCGATTTCCCCCATCAAGGCGATCGCCAACACTTATCAGACGCAGACTACATTGAGACCCTGCGGAGTCATTTCGTAGAAGCCATTCAGCTTCGCTTAGAAGCAGATGTACCAGTGGCGTGCTACCTCTCCGGCGGCATTGATTCGTGCTCCATCATGGGTGTGGCGGCAGCGTGCCAGCAATCCCCGGTGAAAGCCTTCACCATTGGCTTTGATGACGCAGACTATGACGAAACGGCGATCGCCCGCGAAATGGCAGAGGCTGTCGGAGCCGATCAAGACATTCTCATGGTGTCTGGAACCGATCTATATGACCACTTTGCCCGTACCATTTGGCACACCGAACGCAGCATCTACAACACCTTCACCGTGGCTAAGCTATTGATGAGTCAGTATGTGCATGAGGCCGGCTACAAGGTGGTGGTGACAGGTGAAGGATCGGATGAGTTATTTGCAGGGTATCCTCAACTGCGCCTCGACATGATTCTCCACGGCATGGCTGATGCGTCTCCAGCAGAACGAGCCGACCTGGAAGATTGGCTCCAGCAGAGTAATCAGCTATTCAAAGGTAATTTACTCGCAGACCATGCATTGGACGACCCAGCGCTGACCGAGCGTGTGGGCTTTACTCCGAGTTGTCTCCAGTCGTGGCTATCGTCTGCCCCTAAAGTGACGCCGCTGCTCAGTTCATCTTACCGAGAATCGCTTCGGGGGTATTCTCCAGGTGCGGCGATCGCCCAAACCCTGGATGCAAATCAGTTAACAGAACGGCATCCCCTCGACAAAGCC
Source organism: Cyanobacteria bacterium P01_E01_bin.6 (assembly GCA_039194035.1). Lineage (GTDB taxonomy): Bacteria > Cyanobacteriota > Cyanobacteriia > CAKZMO01 > CAKZMO01 > JBCCWF01. The sequence goes on from JBCCWF010000079.1 coordinate 7,955, forward strand.
CAATATGTCTGGATCAAGACCCAGTTTGAATCTCAAGTCCTCGGTTGGGCGGGCGATCGCGTCGATATGGCCAACTCGATGGAAGCACGCCCTGCATTTCTCGACCATCCCCTCGTTGAATTTGCCGTGACGGTGCCTCCCAATATGCGACTGCGAGGCCGTCGAGATAAGCACATTTTGCGAGAAACCATGCGAGACCTCCTCCCCGAAACGCTCTATAACCGCCAAAAATTTGCCTTTATGGCTCCCCCAGCGCACACCGATCCCGCCAAGCAACGCTCCATGATGGCGCTGGTGGATCAGTATCTATCCCCACGGGCGATCGCCCAAACCGGACTCCTTGACAACACGGCTATTCAGGGTATTTTTGCTCGCTATTCTCACCCCAAAACGCCTGTGGCTGAGCAGGTGCAGTTGGACGCCATCATCGACCATTTACTGAGTGTCCAAATTCTCCACGGACACTTTATCGCGTCAGATGTGCCTAAAATTGCGGGCGATCGCGCCAAGTCCTTGGGATGGCGAGCTGACCCAGCACTCTGCACCGCATAGGCGACGACACAAGGCTGCAAAGATGATCACTGTTGTCAATGGCTAGTCATCATTAAACGTACCCTTTGCAAATCATGTGCCGCCCACGCAGCGATCGGCACATGATTTGGGTTTGAATGACACCCAGGTAAGATCCCTAACGCAGCATTATTTGCCGGATAGATAAAATATGAATCCCAGGACTCTTTTCCACGGAAGAATTTTAGGCAGAACACTGCGTCAGGGGTGCTTCCTTAAACCCATGATTAATGGGAGATAAGCCTGATAACATTAATTTTTTCAACTTGGGAATTTCGGCACTGTTATACACTCGAAATTCACTATGAACCGTGGCATTTTTCTGACGGACAGCTTGATTGATTACCAGAGAACCAGCGGGATCAGACACGGAGCGATGAAACGTGCCCGGTGGAATTCGCAAAATGTAGTTATTGGTTTCTAACCGAACTCGGTGAAAGGGATAGTCCCAATTAAAATTGACCAAATGAAACGTACGTCCTCCGGACAAGGCCAGCAAGTTGTCCTCCTGACGTGGATGCAAATAAAATTGCCAATCACCAGTCTTCGTATTGAAGGGGCTGACCGCAGGCCCCTTATGAAATACTAAGTCGCGCGCATTCGAATCAGCGACAGTAATGTCAAAAAACTGAACACTAGGTGTATCCCTAAATTTCTCAAACGTACAGAGTTCAAACATAAGTCCCTACCCTTACAAATTTATAGAACCCAAACTTCTCCATAAGCTAACCTTGCTGATTGGCCCGATCAAACCGCTTAATGGGTTATATTTATTCGCTAAGCGGATAGGTATCACCTATGAACATTTTTCAGCTCCAGGTCTTGGTGGCAATCAGTGAGTACGGTAGTTTTTCTGATGCGGCCCTACAGCTAGAAATTTCTCAGTCTGCTGTTAGTCGAGCCATTGCCGCCCTAGAGTCGGAATTGGACGTATCTTTGCTGACCCGTGGGCGATTTGGGGCGAAGTTAACCCCGCTGGGCAGACGAATCTTAGACCATTCTCAAAAGATGCTCGACTTACGCGAACAGATTGAATACGAGGTCAATCTAGAGAAAGGACTGTACAATGGCCGACTGCGCATTGCCTCATTTCGGAGTGCGGCTACCCATCTGTTACCCGCCAAGATTGCCCGCTTTCAAAAGTCTTTTCCCAGAGTCGAAGTGGTTTTATCCGAATTAGATCCGGCGGGAGTCGAGCAGTCCTTGAGAGAAGGTCAGTCGGATATTGGTCTCCTCCCCCTGCCGCGATCCGATGAATTTATGACCGTCGATATCGCCCGTGATGATTATGTGGTGCTCTTACCGGCTGAGAGCCAAGAGTTGCCCGAAAAGCTAACGTGGCAAGACCTGTCAGAAAAATTGTTCATTGTGTTTAATTATGCGGAATGCACCACGGCCGTTAGAGAACATTGGGCCCGCTGGGGACAGTCTTTGAATGTGGCTTATTCGATTAAAGAAGATTCCACTATTGTCAGTATGGTAGCCCAAGGGTTAGGAGCCGGTATCTTGCCGAGATTAGCTGCCATGCCGATTCCCGATGAGGTCGTTATCCGATCATTACCGGAGCCCCTAGAGCGGATTATTGGCGCGGCGATGTTGGCCCATACTCGCCCATCTCCAGCTGCATCAATGTTTTTAGATGTCTTGAAAGAACAGGGGCGCTTTGCCCATACCTAAAAACGTTTGGCAACGTCCCTCCTGAGAAAACTAGGGACTGCCGCATCTGCATCTGCATCTGCATCTGCTCCATAAAAACGTACCGCATTACGCCAACCCTAAATCCTGTGCCGCCCGCGCAACAGGCGGCACAGGATTTGGAAGGTTACGTTCCAGCCCTTCAATCAATAGCTTCAATCAATAGCTTCAATCAATAGCTTCAATCAATAGCTTCAATCAATAACCAGATGCCCTTTTCTTCTTCCCTTGCGAGACGTTCACGGTACAGTTAAAGAAGGAAGATTCTAGGGATAGCAAGAGATTGCGTCTTCACTTAGAGTCTGCTACTCATGCTGTCTTCGTGATATCGTCTGTTCTTTTATGACTATAGCGCCTCCCTCTACGACAAGCCCTGCAATTCCCACCGAGCGAGAATGGAAGGCGATCGCCCGTGAATTTGAGCAGGTGGTGGGCAAGCGCGGCGTAGTGCGCCGAAAGGAAGAGCTGCTGGTCTATGAATGTGATGGCCTAACCAGCTATCGCCAACGGCCTGCATTGGTCGTGTTGCCGCGCACGACAGAGCAGGTGGCAGAAGCAGTCAAAGTGTGCGATCGCCACAACATCGCATTTATCCCACGAGGCGCAGGCACGGGACTGTCCGGCGGAGCACTCCCCATCGAGCATTGCGTCTTGATTGTGACTGCGCTGATGAAGAAGGTGCTAGAAATTGATCTGGAAAACCAGCGGGTCGTCGTGCAACCTGGCGTGATCAACAATTGGGTGACCCAAACCGTCAGCGGAGCCGGATTTTACTATGCACCCGATCCGTCTAGCCAGAGTGTCTGCTCCATTGGCGGAAATGTGGCAGAGAACTCAGGGGGCGTCCACTGTTTGAAATACGGTGTGACCACCAACCATGTGATGGGACTGAAATTGGTATTGCCAGATGGCTCCATCGTGGATGTGGGCAGCAAAGTACCCGAAATGCCAGGATATGACCTAACGGGCATCTTTGTGGGGTCAGAAGGAACCCTGGGAATTGCCACCGAGGTAACCCTCAAAATTCTCAAGGCACCCGAGTCTATTTATGTGGTGTTGGCTGATTTCGAGAGTGTCGAGGCCGCAGGGCAAACGGTTTCCGATGTAATTGGTGCAGGAATCATTCCCGCAGGCATGGAAATGATGGATAACTTCAGCATCAATGCCGTTGAAGATGTGGTGAAAACAAACTGTTATCCTCGCGATGCAACGGCTATTTTGCTGATTGAGCTAGATGGGATCGCCGTTGAGGTGACGGAGAACATCCGACGAGTAGAAGAGATTTGCCGCAAGAATGGCGCGCGAAGCATCCGCACCGCTACCGATCCCCAAGAACGACTGACGCTATGGAAAGGCCGAAAAGCGGCCTTCGCGGCCATGGGCAAAATCAGTCCAGATTATTACGTCCAAGATGGCGTTATTCCACGTACCACGTTGCCTTACGTGCTGAAAGAAATTGAAGAGTTGAGTAAAAAGCACGGCTATGCCGTTGCCAATGTATTCCATGCTGGAGATGGCAATCTGCATCCTCTCATTCTTTATAACAATGCCGTGCCAGGACAACTCGAAACCGTTGAAGAACTGGGTGGCGACATCCTGAAGCTGTGTGTTCAAGTGGGCGGTAGTATCTCTGGGGAGCACGGCGTCGGAGCGGATAAAAAGTGCTACATGCCGGAGATGTTTTCAGAGGCTGACCTGGAGACGATGAAGCATGTGCGCACAGCTTTTAATCCCAGAGGGTTGGCGAATCCTGGAAAACTGTTTCCTACTCCGAAGACTTGCGGTGAAGCTGCGCAAGCTCAGTCACATGCAAGCTTACAAAATGTAGAAAGGTTCTAAGGGACTTGCTAGAAAACAAAGTACCAAGAGAGGAGCGGCGGGCTTAGCCGCCCCTCTCTTGGTACTTTATTGGCAGATCCCTAAGTTTTGAACAGATCGTTAAGTCCAATTTGAATTGCACAATGTTTGTAGTGCAGCAAGCGATTAAGACATGCTTGCTTTTGCTTACCAGGTTCTATGTGTCGATGACACCACTTCTGCGTACTCTACATTCCGCGTTCTGGCTTCAACCGTTTAGGACTCGTGTTCGGCAACCCGTACTTTTAGAGAATTGCGATCGCCCACCTCTGTCCGTTAAATTAGCACTCGAAGGTAGTGAGTGCTAAACCTGCGGCAATGGGCATGGTTATGACGCGATGTCAGGCGTATTCACTTCGGGCGTATCAGCCTCAGCTTTGAATTCTAGCGGCAATTGAGTGCCAAAAGATATCCAAAGCAGATTATCTTCAACAATTTTTCAGTTCATTGTGCTGTTCATAAACGGTCATCTCTAGGAGGACATAAATGGCAACTGTAAGCTTAGGTGTTTCAACCGTGAAGCCCCTCGGCGATCGCATCCTGGTCAAGGTGAGCGAAGCTGAGGAAAAAACATCTGGTGGCATTATTCTGCCTGATGCAGCAAAAGAAAAGCCCCAGGTCGGAGAAGTGTCTCAAGTTGGATCTGGCAAACGCAATGACGATGGATCTTTTCAGCCCATCGATGTTCAGGTAGGTGACAAGGTGCTGTACTCCAAGTACGCCGGAACTGACCTCAAAATTGGCGGCGAGGAGTACGTTCTTCTCCGTGAGCAAGACATTCTTGCTACCGTTGAATAAATTACCTCCGATCACGTCACGTAAAGGGTTTTGAGGTTTATTCACGCTTTCTGCCCAGTATCTTGCATTTATCACGACTAACATCATCACGACTAAGGAACTATGGCTAAGACAATTACGTACAACGAAGATGCACGTCGCGCTCTAGAGCGTGGCTTTGATGCCCTCGCTGAAGCAGTGGGTGTAACCCTGGGGCCGAAGGGACGCAATGTGGTTCTAGAGAAAAAGTTTGGCGCTCCTCAAATCGTCAATGACGGCATTACCATTGCCAAAGAAATTGAACTAGAAGATCACATCGAGAACACCGCTGTATCTTTGCTTCGTCAGGCTGCGTCTAAGACCAATGATGCAGCCGGTGACGGTACGACCACTGCAACCGTTTTGGCTCACGCAATGGTCAAAGAAGGCTTACGAAACGTGGCAGCAGGTGCAAACCCTATCACCATCAAGCGCGGAATTGACAAGGCAACGGCTAAGCTGGTTGAGCTGATTGCCGACAAGGCAATGCCCGTTGCTGACTCCAAGGCGATCGCCCAAGTTGGAACTATTTCTGCTGGGAATGACGAGGAAGTCGGCGAGATGATCGCGAAGGCGATGGACACAGTTGGTCGCGAAGGCGTCATTTCCTTAGAAGAAGGCAAGTCCATGACCACTGAGTTGGAAGTGACTGAGGGGATGCGCTTTGACAAAGGCTACATTTCTCCCTACTTCGCAACCGATACAGAGCGGATGGAAGCGGTGCTTGATGAGCCTTACTTGCTGATCACGGATAAGAAAGTCACCTTGGTTCAAGACTTGGTGCCTGTGCTGGAACAAGTGGCGCGTGAAGGCAAGCCTCTCGTGATCTTGGCAGAAGACATTGAGAAAGAAGCCTTAGCGACTCTCGTTGTCAACCGTCTACGCGGCGTGCTGAACGTTGCTGCAGTCAAGGCTCCTGGCTTTGGCGATCGCCGTAAAGCGATGCTGCAAGACATCGCAATTTTGACGGGTGGTCAGGTCATCACTGAGGATGCAGGTCTGAAATTGGAAAGCACCAAAATCGACATGTTGGGCAAAGCTCGCCGCATCACCATCACTAAAGATGACACCACCATCGTGGCTGAAGGAAACGAAGGCGGCGTCAAAGCTCGCGTTGAGCAGATTCGTCGTCAAATTGAAGAAACCGAATCTTCCTACGACAAGGAAAAGCTTCAAGAGCGTTTGGCAAAGCTCTCCGGTGGTGTTGCCGTTATCAAAGTCGGTGCAGCAACTGAAACTGAAATGAAGGATCGGAAGCTACGCCTGGAAGATGCTATCAATGCAACGAAGGCTGCTGTTGAGGAAGGCATCGTTCCTGGTGGTGGAACCACATTGGCGCACTTGGCTCCTCAAATTGAAGAGTGGGCAAGCAGCGAGCTGAGTGGCGAAGAGCTAACCGGGGCAAAGATTGTCACCCGCGCGCTCCTCTCTCCTCTCAAGCGCATCGCTGAAAACGCTGGTCAGAATGGCGCTGTCATTGCTGAGCGTGTGAAGGAAAAGGATTTCGCAACCGGATATGACGCGTCTGACAATACCTTCGTGAACATGATCGAAGCTGGGATTGTTGATCCTGCTAAGGTGACTCGCTCTGCGGTGCAAAATGCGGCGTCTATTGCAAGCATGGTGCTGACGACCGAGTGCATCGTGGTCGACAAGCCTGAGCCTAAGGATGCTGGCGCTGGTGCTGGCGCTGGTGCTGGCATGGGTGGCTACTTCGGCTACTAACTGTTCAGAAAAATTCAAAAACGCGGGGGCGTGGCCATGCCACGCCCCCTCTTTTTTAGTGTGTGGCGTACCCGGAATGCACTGCCATCTCCGTTTTTAATGCTTTCGCGCTGATTCTATGGTTGTTATGCAGCAATCCACTTTAGCAGAGGAGCATTGAGGATTGGGTATGCTTCAGTAGACAGACCTTCTTCCGAACTCACGTTATGATAAATAATATTATTGACATTTCTTAACATCTTATATGGCCGCTGACCCGTTGGCTCTACCACAACAAAAGGATTCTCTTCTGACTAAGGTACTGTTTGGCAACAAGCCAAGCCCAGAGTTGGCAGCCATTTTGATGGTCTACTTTGTTCAGGGTATCTTGGGTCTCGCTCGCTTAGCCGTTAGCTTTTTTCTAAAAGATGACCTGGGACTGACTCCGACCCAAGTAGCCGCAATGACTGGGATTGTATCCATACCATGGATGATCAAGCCCCTGTTTGGGTTTCTCTCTGATGGCTTACCCATTTTTGGATATCGTCGTCGCCCTTATCTCATCCTAGCGGGGCTGCTGGGTACAGCATCTTGGTTGGCCTTAGCATATTGGGTCGAAACGGCATGGGCTGCCACACTCACGATCGCCCTCTCATCTTTGTCCGTTGCCCTCAGTGATGTCATTGTCGACTCTCTAGTCGTCGAGCGTGCTCGAAAAGAATCGGTAGGAGGGGCTGGATCCCTCCAATCCTTATGTTGGGGAACATCAGCGCTGGGTGGATTGTTGACAGCCTATCTCAGTGGAGTGCTGTTGGAACAATTCAGCATCCGCACTGTTTTTATTATTACCGCCAGCTTTCCGCTGATTGTGACATGTGTAGCCGGACTCATTAAAGAATCGGAAGTCACGCACGCGTCTACCTGGGGAGCAATTTGGACTCAGATTAGACAGCTGCGGCAGGCCGTCACGCAACGAGCGATCTGGATGCCGACCCTGTTTATCTTCATCTGGCAAGCGACCCCTTCATCTGATTCGGCCTTCTTCTTTTTCTCGACGAATGATCTAGGGTTTCAACCCGAGTTTTTAGGGCGTGTGAGGCTGGTTGTGAGCCTCGCCGCAATCATTGGTATTTTTCTGTTCCAAACACTATTTAAGACGGTCTCTTTTCGCAAAATTTTTGGCTGGACAACGGTTCTATCTGCCCTGCTAGGAATGACAACCCTACTCTTAGTCACCCATGCCAACCGAACAATTGGCATTGATGATCGATGGTTTAGTTTAGGCGATAGCTTGATTCTGACTGTCTTGGGTGAAATCGCATTTATGCCGGTTTTGGTACTTGCCGCCCGCATTTGTCCTCCTGGAGTGGAAGCGACGTTATTTGCTCTTTTGATGTCTGTGTTGAACTTAGCGGGTCTTGTCTCCCATGAGGGGGGCGCTCTACTCACCCATGCCTTAGGCGTTACCGAAACAAACTTTGATAACCTCTGGCTCCTCGTACTCATTACGAACACCAGTACACTGCTTGCGCTGCCATTCTTGTGGTTATTGCCCACTCAGGAGGACATCGAGACGCTCTCATCATCCGCATCGACGTTGTACCCTCAAGAGCAGAGCACCCCTTTGAGCGCTCCCTCAGCAGCCCTTGGTGGAGTCGCCGAATCAATCATTCCTCTTTCCGAAACCATGGACGCAGCATCCTCCAACGACCTCGTTGAAGAAGAAGTCGTTATTCACTCCTCTTAGCATTGTTCACTCCCTTCATTTCGCCACTCTCTTGACTTCTCCACTCCTTTACCTCATATTTCCTAACCCCTTGGACGGCAACCCACACGACACGTCTTCTCTACCCATTTGTTTACCCTAAAACATTCTTATGCAAAGCCCGACTACGGTTGATTCTTCCAGCAAAACCCCATCCTACAGTCGCACTGATTGGCAAGGTGGCTATCGTTCTTTGAAGGACGAATATGAGTATTGGATTGATGATGTAGAGGGCTGCATTCCACCCGAGCTATCCGGAACGCTCTTTCGCAATGGCCCAGGAATGCTCGATGTTAACGGAACACCCATCCACCATCCATTTGACGGAGATGGCATGGTGTGTGCGATCGCCTTTGATCAGGGGCGTGCCCATTTCCGCAATCGACATGTCAAGACGGAAGGATTTCTGAAAGAGCAAGCGGCGGGAAAGATTCTCTATCGTGGGGTATTTGGCACGCAGCGACCTGGAGGATGGCTGGCCAATATGTTTGATCTCCAGTTTAAAAACATTGCCAATACAAACGTCATTTATTGGGGAGAAAAGCTCCTGGCGCTATGGGAAGCGGCAAAACCACATCGCCTTGATCCCGCCACGCTTGAGACATTGGGACTCGATGATTTGGATGGTGCGGTGAAACCAGGCGGAGCCTTTGCCGCTCATCCATGGGTTGATCCAGCCTGTGTCTGGGATGAGGGCAACCCTCACTTGGTCAACTTCTCAATTAAGCCGGGGCTATCCACGACCATTACCATTTACGAACTCAATATTGACGGTCGCGTGATTCACCAACACGACCACAGTGTTCCTGGATTTGCGTTCATGCATGACTTTGCTATCACGCCAAACTATTGCATCTTTTTCCAGGCTCCCATTCGATTCAACCCTATTCCTGCTGCGTTGGGGATGAAGACGCCTGGACAGTGTCTTGACTTTATGGCTCAAGAACCAACGCAAATTATTATCATTCCTCGTCACGGCTCTGCTCCAGTCAAAACGATTTCTGCTCAGGTTGGGTTTGTCTTTCACCATGCCAATGCCTGGGAACGGGAGACAGGCGAACTAGAGATTTGCTCGATTTGCTACAGTGGCTTTCCAAAAATTGAGCCGGAGGATAATTATTTGGATGTTGATTTTGATGCGTATCCCCCAGGGCAACTTTGGAGCTTCCGCATTAACCTGGAGGCTGAGACTGTTCAGGGGACGAAGCTAGATGAGCGCAGCTGCGAATTTCCGACTGTCCACCCCGATTGGGTTGGGCGTCCTAGCCGATTCCTATTCATGTCGGCAGCCCACAGCGCGATCGGCAATGC
>JBCCWF010000080.1:0-17642 GCA_039194035.1 Cyanobacteria bacterium P01_E01_bin.6
CCCCAAAAAACCTCATTCTTTCGTAAACTTTGCCAAGTCGTGCAAAATTAGGTGAGTTTTAGCTTAGGGATCTGCAAATAAAAAAGATACCCAATAGAGGGGCGGCGGGCTTAGCCCACCGCCCCTCTATTGGTACTTTATTTTCTAGCAAGGCCCTTATCTCTCGTTTGAGCGCTCGATAAATTCTTGTCGCAGGCGATTGGCCGATCGCCCAATGGCAACACTGGCAAACCCGGTGGGAATCGACAATAGGGCAAACATGATGCGTGCCCGTATCCCCTGAGTGCGAATGCTATCTTCTGTTCCAATCAAAACAGCGAGGCGATCGCCCAATGGGTCGATGAGCTGATTGCCTTGGGGAGAGGTATCTAGCCCTGCAACAATAACGACGGATTGCCCTTGCGGCAGGACGCGACGCTCAACATCAGTAAACACGCTATCAACATCACCCCACGTATCTTGAGGTAATGGAAACACCCAATCGCCATATTCGACTGCCACCGGACGACTCGTTCTGGCCGAGTCCCCTTGCTGAATCGTGCGGTCATAGAAGTCTGCATGAGCTTCTTCCTCTGTCGGAAGCACGGCTAGGTCAAAGGCGAGCGGAATACGGCGATCGCCATCAGACAAAAAAACAGCGGTTGCAGCATCTTCCCACTCAAACAGCGTTTCACGCACCAGCAATTCTTCATCTGTTTTATTTGACGTAGAGCCACTGCGCGCCAAGATAGTAAGTTTTCCACGAATCACCTTGCGAGCATCATCATCAGGCATTGTCAGCACATCATCAGCCATCAAAAATCCTTCTAATTTGACGATCTCAAGGCGATCGCCTTCATAGCTGATAGCATCAGCAACTGAAAGATCATCAATTTTTGCCAGCTCACGAGATGTCTGCATCGTCAAGCCTGTGATGGCCGAGATCATCATCACGGCTGATATTGAACCCAAGAAAGTCATCCCACAATATCGAAGCTGCAACCCTCGATATTCCCGCCGTGTCACATTACGGGGAACATCTTGAAACCATTGGTATCGCATTCGTTTTCGGGGCATGGCTCATTGTCGATGGCGTCATATGGTTACAGTATCAGCCCGTGGCGCTCACTGCAGTCAGCAGAAACGTTGCACGTCCAGGCATCGATGCTAAGTCGTATGATGAAGATAAGAGCGCGTCATGGGTTTCTCGTCGTTATTGATCTGTTGAAACTGGCCTAGTCAGTACCTGGACGTAATTTAAACCAAAACCCAACCCAAACCCAAATCTTGTGTCGCCTGCGCAGCAGGCGACACAAGATTTGGAAGGGCAAGTTTAATTACGTCTCGCTACTTAAACCTAGCCTTTGTATAGGGTGCCCTGTGTAAACTCAGTTTTAAGCAATCGTGCCTGATTCAACGTTATCTTCCCGCCCTATTATTCTCGGCATTACGGGAGCCTCCGGACTCATCTATGCTGTTCGCACGGTCAAATACTTACTCGAAGCCGACTACACGATCGAGCTCGTGGCATCAAAATCTACATACATGGTTTGGCAAGCAGAACAGAGTATTCGAATGCCGCTCGACACCGTGCAACAAGAAGTGTTTTGGCGTGACCAGGCTGGCGTTGAGGCTAGCGGTAAACTCCACTGTCACCCGTGGGGCGATGTTGGTGCCACCATTGCCAGCGGTTCGTATAAAACCTTGGGAATGCTGGTTATTCCTTGTAGTATGAGTACGGTTGCAAAGCTAGCAGCAGGAATGAGTTCTGATTTGCTTGAGCGGGCAGCAGATGTACAGATTAAGGAAGGGCGATCGCTCGTGGTTGTTCCCCGTGAAACCCCCTTTAGCCTCATTCACCTGCGAAACTTAACGGCGTTGGCAGAAACTGGGGTTCGCATTGTTCCAGCCATTCCAGCGTGGTATCACCATCCCCAAACCATTGATGATTTGGTTGACTTTGTTGTGGCCCGTGCTCTTGACCAATTAGATGTAGACTGTGTGCCGCTTAAACGTTGGGAAGGGCACCTGACTCGACCAGATCAGGATGCAACGACTGGTACAGCTGAGCGATAAACGTGAGGGATCTATGGCAATCCGAAATTTATTGCTACTTATCCTTTTTGTAGGAAGCCTGGTCATTTTCACGCTCGAAAATATGTCCCCTGTCGTGCCGTTGGTGATCTTGGGTAGCCAAACGCAAGCTCTGCCCTTGGCAATATGGCTTGTTGGGGCGATCGCCCTTGGTGTGTTGACAACGCTACTGGTCGCAGGGCTGATGCAGGTCGCCACCTCGTTACCTCGATCACGCACAAGCCGATTCTATGCCGATCGTCCGCGATATCGTCCTGCTAATGCCGAGCCGATGCGGGATGACGATGAAGAAGATTGGCAGGTGATTGATGTTGAGGGCGATCGCTCCGCCAGTGTTCGATCGAGTTCGTCTGCGAAGACCGCTCCACGCCCTAGTCAGATCCATAACACTCGTGCTGATGAAGAGGATAGAAGCAGTCGACGTTCACCTCAGAGAAGCACCACACAACAGGGGCAATCGAGTCCTCTCGAAGATTGGGATCAATTTACAGTTCGTCGGACTGAGTGGAATGACTGGAATGCCTATGAAGACGCTCCAGCGTCCAAAAAAAGATGGGCCTCAGGGGCGGGCGATCGACCGCTAAACAATCAGGCTGCATCAAGCAAGCAATATCAGGCAGGACCAGAAACAGTTATTCAAGATTCCGCTGATCGAGACTGGGAAGATTGGAAGGATTACCGCGACCAGACATTCCAGGGTGATGACAGTGAACCGTATGATGCTCCTCGTTCGTCGTCCCCTAGTGCGCCTGATGTCTATTCGTTTAGGGAGCCGTATCCAGAAGCTGACGACTACCCTGAGGATCGCTACGACGTGCCTGATCGTTCTCAGAGACAAGAGACTCGGCGATCGGCGACATCATATGACAATGAAGACAACCGATACGCGTCACAAACTTACGCGTCACAAACGATAGAGGATGGACGATACGAGCCAGACACATTTGATCGCGATGATGATGCAGTCGATGCAGATAGAGTCGATGCCGATCATGTTTATGATTCTCGTGGAGAGCCGGAAGATGACGATTGGGAGCGCTACGGAACCAGCCAAGACGAAGTCGACTATGCTGTAGCCGACGATAGGGATGCTGACTACGATGATTATGAAATAGGCGTTGATCCCGATATCCCCTCAACTCATGACGATACGGTTGAGGGGGATGACGGATACTACACCAGCTACGTTCACTACACTGAAGAAGACGATTATTATGACGACTACGACGACTACGCAACGGGTTCTGTCGAGTCGTCATCGGTGAAAAAGACAAGACCCTCGGATCCAGCCGAAGGTTCCTCTGAACCGCGCGATCGTACCGACAACGATGACGATTTCGATGATTTCGATGATTGGGAAGACCCAGAAGAAAAGCCCAAGGACTCAGACGACGACACAAAGTCTGGACGCCGGATTTATGAAGTTCCGCAACAGCCTGCCGCTGTTAATCGAACTGGAACACTGTACTCTTATCGATATCGCTCATCAGATCAACAGCAGGTTAACCCTGCTATCGCCGATGAAGCCGAACACGAGGAAAGCGACAGAACCGACCCTGATGGATCGACGGATGGCCGAAACCAGGAAACCACCAACACTACAGAACCGGGTTCTGACGAGCCCCGAATCCTTACTACACCGCCACCACAAGATTTTAGAGGCAGCGATGATATCGGTGATAATGATATTCAGCTTGACGCACCCAATTCTTCCGCGTAAGAGTCCAGTGTTGATGTAGCCGTGGGCAGGCACAACCCTCGATCACGTTTATTCAGCCCATGCGATAGCGATATGACATACCGTGTGATTACCTTCTATAAGTTTGTTCCACTCAGGCACTTAGAGACACTGCGTGATGAGCTTGAGGAATTGCTTGCCGCTCAAGACATCCAAGGCACGATTCTCTTAGCCACAGAAGGCGTTAACGGAACACTTGCTGGCTCAGAAGCTGCATTGAATGTGGGGCTTGCTCATTTGCGGGCAAAACCAGAATTTCATGACCTTGAACATAAGACATCCACGGCTGAGCGTGCGCCGTTTGGTCGACTCAAAGTGAAAATCAAACGTGAGTTAATTCCATTGGGGGTTGATCATATTGACCCCAGCCTCCGAGTCGGTGCCTATGTAGAACCTCGCCAGTGGAATGCTCTGATTGCCGATCCTGATGTAGTTGTGATTGATACACGAAACGAATACGAGGTGGCAATCGGCACGTTTCATCGGGCGCAAAATCCCCATCTCCAAACATTCCGGCAATTTCCAGATTATGCACAGCAGCACCTTGATCCACACCACCACAAAAAAGTTGCCATGTTTTGCACTGGGGGTATTCGTTGTGAAAAGGCAACAGCCTATTTGCTGGAGCAGGGATTTGAAGAGGTCTATCACCTGAAAGGCGGCATTCTTAAATACTTGGAAGACATTCCTGAGGAAGAGAGTTTGTGGAATGGAGAATGTTTTGTGTTCGACGATCGAGTTGCTGTCGTACACGGTTTGGCTCCTGGTAGCTATGAGATGTGTTATGCCTGCGGTCATCCCATCTCACCTCAAGATAAGGAAACCGACGCCTTTCAACCGGGTATATCTTGCCCCCACTGTCTTGATTCACCGTCTAGCTCCTAGCAGAAAACAGACCGATACCTGCATTAACTTAATCTCAGAAAGCACTACTGACAGGATTCCTACAGAACTTAGGGCGCTACGGATAGTGGTTTCTGTGAAATTCGACTAAACTTGAGTGAATCAAAAGGGCATCGGTGTTCAGATGCTCTTGCTGTGATATTCCTCGCAATAGAGCATGTAAAAAATATCACATCCATATAAAATAGTACAAAATTACTTCATTGGGGCTATCTTAGTACTCTTCATGGCTTGGCAAACTTCTCAAAATAGAAGCGAAGAAATGAGGGTTTGGGGCGCGCTTAGCGCGCCCCAAACCCTGCTTACTCAATAAAAATTTCCAAATCTTGTACTCTTGGGGGTTTTCTGTTCGTGGCTTGGTCATTAAGTGAGGTCGGTTAATATCCTGTCTCGGCCGCTTTAGAAGACGAATGGATTGAAGGCGAATGAATTGTTCTATTCATCATTACTGTTTCTTTGTGCGCAACCTATGCAGTCTACTTTGTCTCTCGATACAGTTACCCGGCGATCGCCTCATCCTGTTGCGGTGGGGCAAGCTGTTGTAGGGCCATTAGAGGTCGCCTCGTTGCACACTGGGCAGACCGTTTCTGAAGCCTCTGCTGACTATGAGACCGAAGAAAGCATTGGCTTGAATCCTCACCACGATTGTTGTGTAGCCGCTCAATGGGTTGAGGTTCTCGTCGATTGTCCAGGGGCTCAAGGTTTGTATACCTATGCTATACCTGCTCCTGAGTCAATCAAGCCTGGAGATATTTTGAGTGTTCGGTTTGGGAGTCAGTTTATTGGGGCGATCGCCATTCATCTTTGCGATTCACCTCCCGCCGATCTCGATCCAGCAACCATCAAGCCCATTGATGATGTGGTTAGCCGAGGGTTCTTCCCAGCCCATTACTGGGAACTACTCCAGGCTGTTGCAGACTATTACTGTACACCCCTGATTCAAGTGATTCGTGGAGCATTGCCTCCAGGTTTGTTGGGGCGATCGAAACGCCGTGTGCGGCTCGTCCCTGATGCCCTACCCACAGGTGCACGCGAGTTTTTGCAGCCTGCCGCTCAACACATCCTAGACCTTATTCAGTCGAAGCCAACAACGCCGTATACCTGGGCTTATCTTCAACGACAGGAACGCTATGGTCGCCAAGCCTTGCAGGATCTTGCGAAACGAGGATGGATTGAGAGTTATCTAGAAGCACCGACGCCGGTGCAGCCCAAACATCGATTGGCTGTAACGCTAGGGATTGCCAATCCAGATGTGTGCCTCAGTCGGCGGCAGCAAGACGTGTTAGATGTCCTACAGAGACAAGGGGGAGATGCATGGCTCCAGGAACTGTTGCAGATTAGCCAGGTGAGTTCCTCTGTGGTGTATGCCCTAGAAAAAAAAGGCTGCGTGGTGGTAGAACCTCGCGAAATGCTACGCCGTGACCAGTCTGGGCAACATCTCACCGATCGCCCCAAGGTTCTGACGCCTGCCCAAGCAACTGCTGTTAAGGATATTCAATCACTGGTCGGTGCCCATCGTGTGTTGCTGCATGGGGTGACCGGGTCTGGGAAAACGGAAGTCTATCTCCAGGCGATCGCCCCGATCGTGGCCCAAGGCAAATCAGTGTTGGTGCTAGTGCCTGAAATTGGACTAACGCCCCAACTCACCGATCGATTTCGCGCGCGCTTTGGTTCAGATGTCCAGGTGTATCACAGTGGCCTATCTCAAGGCGAACGTTACGACACATGGCGGCAGATGTTGCTGGGAACTCCTCAAATTGTGATTGGCACGCGGTCGGCTATTTTTTCGCCATTGGCGAACCTCGGGCTAATTATTCTAGACGAGGAGCACGACAGTAGCTTCAAGCAAGACCAGCCAGCGCCGTGTTATCACGCGCGCACCGTTGCAGAGTGGCGCGCTGATTTGGAGCAGTGTCCGTTGATTTTAGGCTCGGCTACGCCTGCTCTAGAGTCGTGGCATGATGTTCACCCATTAAATCCAGCATCCAACACAAACCGAGACTCAGAACTGCACGGCATCAACACTGGACGACCACAACTTTCGTCTCATTATCTGTCGTTACCGGATCGCATCCACAATCGCCCGCTGCCCCCCATTCAAGTGGTTGACATGCGAACTGAATTTCGAGAAGGGAACCGCTCCATGTTTAGTGGTTCCCTCCGCAGTGCGCTGGAGACTCTTCAAGAAAAACAAGAGCGTGGCATTCTATTCATGCATCGACGAGGGCACAGCACCTTTGTCTCCTGTCGGAGTTGTGGAGAAGCGCTGATCTGTCCCCATTGTGATGTGTCTCTCACCTATCACCAAACCCATGAAGGAGCGACTCCGACGGTCCGCTGCCATTATTGTGGATATGGGCGATCGCACCCATCGACGTGTCCAGCCTGCGACTCTTCTTACCTCAAACATTTCGGCAGCGGAACCCAGCGCATTATCCAGGAACTCAATCGTCAATTTCCCGACCTTCGATGTCTTCGCTATGATCGGGATACAACCCGCACAAAGGGAGCCCATCGAGCCTTGATGACACGGTTTGCTCAGGGAGATGCGGATGTCTTGATTGGAACCCAAATGATTGCCAAAGGCATCGATATTCCGCAAGTGACCCTTGTCGGGATTGTGTCGGCTGATGGGTTGCTCAACCTTCCCGATTTTCGAGCTGCTGAAAGAGCATATCAAACGCTGACACAGGTGGCTGGCCGTGCAGGTCGGGGGCAGGAACCTGGACGCGTGATTCTTCAGACCTATACCCCTGAGCATCCCGTGATTCAGGCCGTTCAACACCAGGATTTTGCTGCGTTTATTACCCATGAACTCGGCGATCGCCAGGCACTCCAATACCCGCCCTATGGTCAGCTGATCTTATTACGGCTCAGCAGTTCCGATCGCGATGCTGTCCAGCAAGCCGCGACCCAGTTAGGCGATCGCCTTCGTCCGCAGAATCCAGACACCTCAACCTATCAGCTATTGGGCCCCGCGCCTGCATCTGTGATGCGTCTTGCCCGTCGCTACCGATGGCAACTTCTCTTCAAGTGTTATCCAGGAGATGCCGGACGGCTCATTCAACAGTTGAAACTTGAACAAGTGCGATCGCTCGTATCCAAAGCGGTAAGCATTACGATAGATGTAGATCCAATGACAATGCTTTGAGAGGGTAGCGACGATGTCATTCGTGGGTTTGTCCTACAATAGGTGACCTAACGTTAGATGGCCTAACGTTAGATGGCCTACCTTTCATCCTATTGGCTCCTATTTCCTCGTTGTTCAAACGAGTATCCAGCATGTATAGCCCATTTCGTTCTCTCGATTTACTGGTATCCTCCATGCGGTCATCGGTCAGTTATGGTCGACGGCAGTTCACCCAGATGTTTTCGGCGATCGCCTCCTCAGATCGTTCTCGCTACTGGAATCATCAACTCAATGGCAAGATCTGGGGCTGTGTACTGGGAGCAAGTGGTGTTGTCAGTAGCCTGGTCGCGGGTATAGGACTATCTGAAGATGCATCTGCCCAGGGCTTTGGCATTGTTGCACCCATTTATATTCAAGTATCTGTTAACCGAGTTTGGGGGAATCCGACCGTCGATTTACCACCCCAGCGGCAGCGTCCCGATCTCTATGCAGAACTTGCGATGTTGGGTCAGCAGGTGCGTACTCCGGTGGAACCGACTCCTCGCATCAATGAAGATATCTATCCGGAGTGGCGGCTGAGTGCGGCTGCCGAGCGCGCGTGGCTCGAGCCGGGTCATCCCATTGACATTTCGGTTCGTATTTTTGATGAAGATGACGATGATGACGACAAGGTTCTATTCAGCAACCTTGTGTTAGATCCTTACACCTGTGAAGTGTTTATCGGAGAAGAGCAAGTGGTTCCAGGTGCCTGGATCAACGCGCGCTCGACTTGTGTCGTATCGATTCCTGATCTTCGCAGCGAAACAGGTTCGGCGGCATTAACCATTAGTACACAGTGGATTGGAGCGAGCCCTGGGAGATAAGTCTCGGATCGTCGGACATTTGTCGGGAGACTGGCATCATCGGGTCACGTATCTGCAAGTTAGTCACTCATGGCCTGGAAATTGTCCCCGGCGCTTTCTGGCTTCCATGGCGCGTTCCAACATCGCTAAAATCCCTGGCGCTTCTTCTTGAAGTGTTAGGAGTAGCCGTTCACCCATGGCTACATCAAGGGGGTCTTGGCCCGTTTCCATCACAGTTTTTAGACGAGGCATCGCGATCTCGTCGACAATCTGCACCAATCCATGAAGGCACCGATTAAACTGCCGTTCTGTTAACGTCGCGTCTTCCAACGGAAACTCAATAATGGCCCTAATTTCTCCATCAGATGGGTCGTATTCCCACTGCAGCATTTTTGTTTCCCAGGAAATGCTTAGCATGGTCTGTAAGATAGCTTCCTTGAAAGGATGGTCTTTGACCCCAGCGATCACTCTCGGAACAAACAGCTTGAAAAACTCACCATCTTCTTCCAGCTGCACCACGATCAAGAAATCTTCGACATGATCGGCATAAACTCCCGTCATGATTCGGGCTTCTTCTTCTTCGATGCGATAGTTCCACCCTCCATTCTCTAGATATGCTGCAATTTCATTAAGCGTCACAGCCATGACAGTGTTTTCTCCGATGGCTTCATGGTCAATATCCACAGAGGACTCAAAACCCCCAGTAGAAATATCGCTGTATGACGCGTCATAACATGCAACACGTTTCTACCTTCAGGTAAAGTCCTCCACGATATATAGTCTCTCATGTAGAGACCCACCATGATATTTCAGAATCGATGGCAGCGTACGTTTTAACCCGTTGCGCTATTGTCGCTAGAGATTAAACGTCGATCTCATTCGCTTAGGAATAGAAATGCAATAAAACTGGAACATATTGTATGGGGGGTGATGGCGCAGCCATCACCCCCCATACAATACTCGGGATTTTTTAATTTTTATGCATTAGGGAGTGTGATCAAGCAACATATGTCTCGGAAAAATCAGTGCTCCCTGACCGTCACGTCCTGTTGTGAAGCTCATAAACGTGATGAAAAGAATGCAGAATACTGCAAATACTGCACACGCTTGGATTCGTGAAGAACTATTTTCCATTGATGCTGGACTATTTACTCGCATCACGACTCACCTATCAGTATATTGAAAGCCTCCATGCAAAACTTCAGGCATTTTACGGAAGTATTTCATCACATCACTAGAGGCATGGGCTACTGACATGAACACAGACAAGCATCTGTGTTAGCGAAATGAACGATGACAAACGTTAGGAATCAGGAATGCCGTTGGATGAATGACCATCTGTTAAAGCGCTATAGTTCCTTAGTCGATGAGCCAGATAAGCTTTGGTCAGCGTCTCACCTGCCATTGCCCACGTGCATTTGGTCAAATGGTCTGAAAACCTCTGAGCATGTTTTGCTGCATGAGTTAAGTCGTCGAGATATTCATCTTGACTCCGTGGCCTGGTGCCATGGAGCGTTTCGATCTCAGGCCTGGGCAAAACCGGGAGAACCAGTACCGTACCTTATGGGGTGGTACCTTATTCAGGAAGAAATTGCCATGACGGCCGTGCATGCCCTTGCCCCTGATCCGGGAGACAGGGTGCTAGATTTATGCGCCGCACCTGGCAATAAGACGGTTCAAATTGCATCTCGCCTCAGCCCAGGAGGAATCGTCGTTGCCAATGAGTGGAATACTGGACGACTGAGTAGCTTATGGAATGCGATCGCCCGCATGGGGGTGATGAATGTGGCTACGATGAACGCAGATGGACGCACGCTCCCGTTGCCAAACCATACGTTTGATCGCGTGCTGGTCGATGTTCCATGCTCAGGAGAAGGAACACTGCGAAAACATCCCCGGCGAGATTGGTCGGTAGGAAATACGATGAAGGCGATCGCCCGTCTTGTTCCGATTCAGAAACGCCTGCTCCATCGAGCCTTGGATTTGGTGAAGCCTGGAGGCGTTGTGGTCTACAGCACTTGTACCTTTTCTCCTGAAGAGAATGAAGCCGTGTTAGATGCTGTGTTGGGCGATCGCGCCGTGGTTGAACCCTTTCATATTCAAGGACTCCGCCACTATCCAGGGCTAACGTTTTGGGATGGGCAACACCTCCGTGCTGATGTGGTGCATGCCCATCGCTACTACCCCCACCTCAACGATACGGGGGGTTTCTTTGTGGCTCGGCTCCGCCGCACAGATGCCCCTGCTCAGGGTGGTACCAATTTTGGGCAGGAGCATCTGACGCCGAATCGTGCTGAGTGTGCGCACCTCTCATGGAGTGGCTACACGCAGACGACAGACGAATTGGCTTTGTTTGGCCAACGATTTGGAATTGCTTCCTCCGTCGTTCATGCCATGCAGCTATGGACAAAAGGTCGCGATAAGCGTTGGTTAACGGAGCATCTGGATGACCAGCTTGGGATGGCCCTACAATCAACCGATATCCAAAACTTGGGGTTACCCCTCTTTCGAACAGTTCAAGGACGGCTCAAACCAACGACCGCTGCTCTCCAACGACTGGGAACAGCCATCACTCGAAACGTGATTGAGCTAGAGACCCCTGAGCAAATGGCGCTCTTTCTTGAAGGAACAACCCAACCTCTAGTGCCTTCGATCGGACATGACCTGGAAGACGGCTATGTTCATGTCCGGTCTCGCCCCTATGAGCTGGGCTGTGGATTATGGATTGGAGGAAGGCTTCACTCGCAGTTGCCCAAGGCGCTGCGAGTGAAGCCTCTCGGGGCTAAACAGCTCAGTGGATAAATCCGAAGTTCAGCGACGTTGCAATGCTTAGTCTAGTCCTCATAAGCATCGTCATCGGTCTCAGCCTCATTATTTTCAAAGTCTTCGTCGGAACCAAAGGCTGGCTCATCATCAGCATCCTCAGGATCATCAAAGTCCGTTGCTTCACTGCCTCCACCAACAGCCACCAAGTCAATTTGCTGACGATAATAATCCACACTCTTAACTTGGACTTCGACGCGATCGCCCAGGCGATATTGCTTGCGGTTTTTGCGACCCACCAGCTTTTGTTGACGGGATCGATATTCATACCAGTCATCCTTGAGGGAACTCACATGAACCAATCCCTCGACCAACAATTCTTCAATCTCTACGAAGAAGCCATAGGATTGAACACCGGTAATCAGTCCATGGAAGACGGACCCAGTGTGTTGTTGCATGAACTCGGCTTTTTTCAGTCCTTCTAAGTCAGCTTCAGCATCTTGGGCTAACTTTTCACGCTCCGTCAACGTATTGGTGATGGTATTGAAGTAGTGCTCGAACTCATCTTGAACCTTTGTTGGAAGGATGTTCCAGCTAATTTTCCCGTGACAGGAGCTATGCCGCAACTGGACGCGCTCTTTCGATCGGGCCGAACGGCGATCGCGTCCTTGCTGGAACACAGCATGCAAAACCCGATGAATGAGTAGATCTGGGTAGCGGCGAAGCGGTGACGTGAAGTGAGTATAGCCTCCTTCAATCGCCAACCCAAAGTGAGAACCCGGAGTTGTACTGTAATGACCAGGTTTCAACGTATCCAGTATCAGGTAGGTCAACACCTTCTCAACTTTAGAATCCGAAATTTGCTGGGTAAGACGCTGATAATCTTGAGGATGAACCTCATCTTCTTGTTCAAGCAGAGGTTCAATGCCCATGTTGCTAATGAGCTTGAACAATTCTTGGACAACTCCCATATCTGGCATTCGATGCACTCGATAAATGGAAGGAACTTGAAGAGCCTTGATATGGGATGCCACAATCTGGTTGGCCAGCAACATCGACTCAATCACAATGGATCGGGCTGGCAATAAAGACGAGACGACTAATGCTCCCAATGCCCCTTCATCGTCGTATTGAAACTTGGTCGAGAGGTATTTGCCCATCGCTCGCCCTGATTCGTCGGGAATGAACTGATCGGGGAGGGTCAGCTCAAATGCACCTCGTTTTCGACGTTGTTCCCGCATGGCCTGACTAAGCGTCAGCAACTGATCCAGCGTCTCAAAAATTGGTTCAAATTGCTTGACATCTTCGAGCGAAGGCAATCGATAGGTCGTGATTGACGGTGAAGTAGGTTCATCATGCTCTGTCGATGCATCTGCTGCATCGATGCCTGCGTCATCCGTTGTGATCGTTTTCTTGCGGGTGCGTCGAGACTTGGATTTCTCAGGAGCGGGGGTTTCCTGTGATGACACGACTCGACGTTCTAAGATGGCTTGGGCTTGCTGATAACTCAATTCATGATCAACGTTAACCAGTGTCGGTTGAATCTCAAATTCAACGACTTGTCCTGTCTCATCGAGGGTGATTAACACCGAGATGGCCAGGCGATCGCTATTAACCTGAAGGGCACACCGCCGATGAACTAACTCAGGCAACATCGGTAAAACGGTTTCGCCTAAGTAGACAGAAGTTCCTCGTCTTTCTGCCTCGCGATCTAGAAGAGAGCGATGCTCAACATAATGAGCAATATCGGCGATATGAACACCCAATCGCCACGTGTTATCTTCCAGCGGCTCTAAGGTGATCGCATCATCAGCTGTCGGCAACTCAGTCAGTGTTGCACCGATAATGCGGAGAGTGGGAACATCGCGTAAGTCCAGCCGATCTTTCAAATCGTTTTTTCTCAGCTTAGTCGGCAACGACTTTGCTGCCTTCTGAACAGCGTCAGAGAACTCTCGTGGAAGATCATGCTTGCAGCAAACAATGTCAATATCAGAGGCTTCTTCTGCATCCGTCCCCAATACTTTCGCAATTCTTCCAACCGGGGCATTCTGTCCTAGAGGATATCGAACAATTTCAACATGAACGAGTTGCTCGACAGCTTCTTTGAGATCGATGCCGTTCTCTGCAAGGACAAGTTCAAATAGCAATCGATCATCCAGCGGTACAGCATGAAAGCTCCCATTTGCTTGTTTCACTCGCCCTAAGACGGATTGATTCGCTCTCTCTAAGATTAATCGAACCTCTCCCTCAGGACTGCGGCGACGGGTGCCATCTTTCGTGACCTTCACCAAAACGCGATCGCCATTCCATGCAGTGTTTAAGTGAGATTCACGAACATAAATATCTTCAGCGCTCTCATCATCTTGGATGGCAAAGCAAAACCCCTTACTAGAACATCGGAGCTTTCCTTCAACCACATCTTCTTCAAACATCCGGCGATAGCGCCCTCGATCCTTGACCAAGATACCGATTTTTTCAAGTGCATCTAGAGCAATTTGCAAGCGGCGGATACTATCATCGTCTTCGCATTCCAGCTTTTTCTCTAATGCTTTGGGTGCAACTAACTTCTCATCTGGAAAATTAGAAATTAACGATGCGATCGAAAAACTCATGAAGCGATGTTCCTTAAGTAGCAAACCTTTTCAAAGCAAAATGTGAGCGTGTCATCAGTTGACGGTAATCAACACTCACTATCATGTGAATGAAACTCATTTCACGACATGTCCATCATGAGAGATATGAAATGAGTTCGCACACACGAGAGAATCCAATGCAGAGCCTGAGGCAAATTTTTCACTTGAATATGAATCGCACAGCTCAGTTCACGTCGTGTCATCTTTCTAGTCAGATCACCGAAAAATGACAGCGAACATTAAACCCATTCTGTCCCCATGTCTTCCGTTACGCTAATACGATAGCCACATCAGAGAAAAGCCTGACAATAGCCACAACTAGGCAACGTTTACAGAATTGGATGAAATAGCATGCTCTGACTCAGGGACTCTCTTTGTAATACCGCACGCTTGAAACTATTCGCTATGCGTTAAACAGAGACAATTTTGATGAACATGAAAAACATAAACCTATCTTCGTGTTCAGCCTGAATCGAGATTCTGTCAACCAATTCCAATCATTAATCGACATCTCTGACATCTGCCTGACCTATAACATGGATGGCAAGCAAACAGACGTTTTGTTCAAAGAAGTAATTCCTAGGACGGTATGTAGAAACTATATTCAACCAGTCCAAGAGCTACAAGACATTGACAGAAATGGATGGCAGCTATTCATCTGATGTTGAATAGTTTGATTGACACAATGGGTGCTCATTCATCAAACAAGTGAGATGCCATGAGCCTGCATTCTGGCAAATTGTACACAATCGGCAATCAAAACAGCCCGCATGTATTACAAAAAGATACGATTCGACATTTACCTGTACTCAGTCTAACAATCACTCACAATCACATGAGTTGCTCGCCATCCTTAAATGTACCTTTCTAATGCCTAAGAACCATGGGCAAGATACAGCTTCCACATCGTTCAGCGTTGCCCTGTCACAATGTAGGCAACACGTCTGCCAATATTTGTTGCATGGTCGGCCATCCGTTCAAGATGACGGATGACTAAAACGAGCAACACAATCGGTTCGACAACGCCTTGAATGTCTTTCTGTTGTGCAAGGATGGTATAGAGCTTGGCGTACTCCTCATCAACGGCGTCATCCTTGATTTTCATGTCTAGTCCAGCTTGTGCATCCAAGTTGGAAAGAGAAGCTAGGCTCATGGCTAACATTGCCCGACATCGCTCAGCCATTGTTTGAATATCATTGAGGCAAGGGTGAGAGGCATAGGGGAAGAGCTTAATCGAAATTTCACCCAAATCAACCGCATAGTCTCCAATTCTCTCTAGATCTCTGATAAGCTGCATCAGAGCGCTCAAGAGCCGCAAATCTTGACTAACAGGAACCTGGAGAGCAAGTAAGTTGACACAATCCAGTTCTATTTGTCGATAGAAGCGATCGATTTGCTTATCTTGACCTTTAATGTGACGAGCTGCTGACAAATCTCTTTCAAACAGAGCTTTGCATGCTAAAAGAAAAGAATTTTCAACCAACGCACCCATGAGTAAAACATCGCGCTGAACACGACGGATGCGACGAACAAGCTGAGTTCGGGTTTGGGTAGAGCTACTCACCGAGAAGCTACTATCCAGGGGCAAATGAGCATCCATGGCACAAAAGGTGATCGATGGTTAGGGTGATGACAATACGATAACCTCAGCTGAGATATTTGGTCAGGTGTGACCCAAGCAAATATGCTTGTTCAACTCATTGTAAGTAGCTGGCCATCATTAAACGTACCCTTCCAAATCCTATGCTGCCTGTTGCACGGGCGGCACAGGATTTGGGGCTTTGGTTTTAATTGCGTCCAGGGACTGACAAACCTCGCCTTGTTTGAAACCTGTAGTATTTCCTGCGAAAAATCTATGGGTTTCCATGAGACTTAGTTGTATCCATGACTCGGTTGCATCAGCAATCTTATCGTTCGTTATTTTTAAGTGTTACACGACTGAGAGTCACATTGCTTCCTAATTTTTCATTCTACCGACATGGCGTCTGAGATCTCTCAGTCATTCTTTAGGGGGTTCTTGTCACCATGAACGCTATTTCTATCCACTGAAGCGTTGAATAATGGCTGACGCAAACTCAGAACACTTGAGCGGAGGATCGACGGGAGGATCCATTAAGCGCGCCAAGTCATAGGTCACATCACGATTCGAAATGGCGTCTCCGAGACCCGCTTTGATTAAATCAGCAGCTTCTTGCCAGCCCATAAACTCCAGCATCATGACTCCTGAAAGAATGACTGATCCAGGATTAATGCGATCGAGTCCTGCGTGTTTTGGTGCTGTGCCGTGCGTGGCTTCAAAAATGGCACACGTATCGCCAATGTTAGCTCCTGGTCCCATACCCAGCCCACCCACAATGGCAGCTGCAGCATCAGACAGATAGTCTCCATTCAAATTCATGGTGGCGAGAATGGAATACTCGTCGGGGCGGGTTTGAATCTGTTGGAAAATACTGTCTGCGATGCGGTCATTCACCATAATCTTGTCTTTCCACTGCCCGTTACCGTGGGTATCCCAAATCGCATCCAAAATCGACTGCACTTCCAATCGCACGTCCGCCTGTTTTTCTGGCGTCAGGGCATCATATCCGGGTTCGATTTTGCGGGCATTGTCTTCAATCGAGAGGTCTGGGTTCGCTTCTTTATTGCTTAGAATCCATGACTCTCGCTCGATAATACATTCGTCTCGAAACTCAGTCCGTGCGAGTTCATAGCCCCAATCCCGAAATGCACCCTCGGTATATTTCATAATGTTGCCTTTATGCACAAGGGTGACTTGCTGCTTGTGCTTGGGTAACCGCATAGCGTGCTTGATGGCACGACGCACAAGGCGCTGAGAGCCAAATTTGCTGATGGGCTTGATACCAATGCCAGAATCTAGGCGAATTTGCTTTTTCCCATGTTCGGGAGTTGCTGGAATAAGTTCTTCATTCAAAAATTTGATGAGGCGATCGCCCTGTTCACTGCCTTGAGTCCACTCAATGCCTAGATAAATATCTTCAGTGTTTTCTCGATAAACAATAACATCCAATTTTTCAGGGCTTTTATGGGGTGATGGCGTCCCGGCATAATACGTGCAGGGACGCACACAAGCATAGAGGTCATTGATTTGACGAAGGGCAACATTGAGGGAGCGGATACCGCCTCCAACGGGTGTCGTCAGGGGGCCTTTGATGGCAACACCATATTCTTTGACGGCCGTTAAGGTATCTTCTGGCAAATACTGATACGTCCCGTAGGTTTCACAGGCTTCATCGCCAGCGTAAATCTTGAACCAGACGATTTCACGGGTACCCCCATAGGCTTTTTTCACGGCGGCATCAAAAACACGCTGGGCAGCAGGCCAAATATCTACCCCCGTTCCATCTCCACGAATAAACGGGATGATGGGATTATCTGGAACAACAGGCTCTCCTTCTTTGAAGATGATGCGAGCACCATTGGTGGGTGGGGTAATTTTTTCGTACATAGACACCTACTGAACTGTAAAGGGATACATAAACGGCCTTGATGATGAGGCAAGAGAAAAGGATCAAGAAACCTTTGGATATTTGGATCAGGAC
>JBCCWF010000081.1:0-17620 GCA_039194035.1 Cyanobacteria bacterium P01_E01_bin.6
ATAAATATCCTCAGGTTTGGTATGCCAGATGGCATACCCATCCGCTCGAACCTTTACAACCGCAATATCGGGCGATGGCTCGCTATTGTAATCCTAAGTGATTGAGGAGAATGCGTCATAGGTTGTGATGTTGGGCAACGTCAGTAGTTGATAATCGAACAACATCTCAAACAACTTTCAGGTGAGCTTGAAAGAGCAACATCGTTGATGCATCTGTCTCAGGCGACGATTGGCTTGCTCCCATAAATTCTCAATCGGGTTTTCTTGGGGAGCATAAGGAGCGAAGCGCAAGCAATGCACCTGCCATTCATCAGCTTGATTGAGCTGAGCTAAAAAGTCTCTCAACTGCTGCGAGCGATGATAGCCAGCTCCATCCCAAACCAGAACAATGCGAACCCCTTGGCACCAAGCACGTAGGCACTCAATAAACTCAATTGTGCTCTCTCCATTCGCTTTATCCATGGCCCAGAGGAATAATTCACCAGTGACGCAATCAACCGCTTCGAAATAGGTTTGACTCTCTCGATAGTTCGCCACCTCGACCTCTCGACGCTGTTGTCGGTTGCCCCAGCCATAGCCACAGATATAGGGTTAGCCATTTTAGTTAGGACAAAGATTTCTAGTCACAGTCGGGGTTGAACATAGCTGAAATGTCAGCAGTGGTGTGGCCACGGCTATATCTCCACCGTTGAGGTGACATTCATCCACAGCAAAGACACGGGCTTGACCGGCTCGAATGGCAGCCCGATACGGTTTCAGCCATGCGGCAATCCTTTGGTTGTACTGCTGCACCACAGATTCATCGTATTTGGGACTTTTTTTTGACCTTGATGCCAGCTCATCCCAGCGCTTTTGAGTAGGTCGTAATAGCTTTGCAAGGAGCGGTATCTGACACCGTAGTTCGATTCAATATGGTGGATGACATCGCACAAATTGCGCTGGGACTCCTGGGCTATCCATGTAACGACTGTTTGACGTTGCTCGTCACTGAGATACCCCTGGCTACCTTTAAGGGCTAGCTTTAGTCCCACCACCCCTTGCTCTCGGTAGCGCTGCTCCCATCGGCTGATGTAGTTGGACGATACTCCCAAAATTGGCTGAATTTGACGATGTTTCATGCCTTCCGAGCGCATCTTCACCGCTAGCGCTCGCTTTAGCTCTCGAGGTTCGGCATTACTGTTGATGAATTCCTCTAGGGTCATTTCAGTATGAGGAAGGGATATCAGTATTATCTATGAAATCATCTGGGATTACTATGGCTCGATTTTGGTTTTGGATCGATCGATTGAAACAGTCAAGTGATTATATTTTTCTTTTGAACTGGTGCCACGAACAAAAACATCGGAATTACTGACCATCCTACTAGCATTACAAAATAGGAAGATTCAGGGATAAGCCTAAACCAGTTAGCTGCAATCAAGCCAAAAATGAGAATAACATGGGCAAGAGCGGCCCAAACAAGACTTGCAAAGACCTGCAGCTTTGCAATGGGCTGGGTGAGTAGTACTTTTCGATAAAAGACAATTGATAGAGGTATGAAAATCACGATCGCACTTAGCAAACCTGGATTGTATGAATGCTTAAGGATACCGGAAAGAATGTGACTGATAGCATTCACAAGTACAATACCGTTCATAGCCAAAGCCGGAAATAGGTAGGTTTTACTGCTCCATATGGCAATGATTCCAACCAACCACACAAGCGATGTATTAATCATAAAGATAGCCGATGGGCTGGCTGGCATAACACTAGAATCTTGCGAACCAAGTAAATCCAGTAGCACTTCATTTAAATATTCATAGAACGCATACTGATTGCCCAATAAATCTATCCAATGCTCTTCAAACTGATGAATAAGATAGGCCATCAGTAGCAAGACAGACATCAATTTCGTATCGGCAAGAATTGAATCCGGGTGCTCCTTGATAGAAGAAAAGAACATAAACAAGATAAGCGGTACAGCATAGGTCCCGAGCTTCATCCAGTTCTCAATCAGAAAATCGTATTGTCCTAGCGGTGCCCAAAGCATGAAAAACAACAGCAGGATAGCCAAGAATGCAATTTTAGAGTCATTCATGTGATTCGTTCAAATTCTTGAGATGTACACTAGGGAAATTGAGCTCTTGGAGAGGCAAAAAGGGACATCTCACTCAAGGCGATCTGTATTGGAAATGGGCATAAAAACTTAATGCGATCGCCGTCGCTGAAATGATGGTCATCACGCTGCCGGGAAAGAATTTGTTGTAGCCACCCAGGTCGACGAAAAGAAAGTATCCAAAATCGAGCAGGCCACCCACTAGGGCCGAGATAAAGATAGCAGAAACGCTTTCACGCCAGATAAATACACCTCCAATAATGGTTACAACACCGGCCCAAAGCAGGTTAAAGCCGTGCTGATTGATGATGGCACCAGCAGCATCCGGATAATCCATAGCTAACGAAGCAGGGTCCACGCCATCGGCAATGCCAGAGATTGCGGTCGCTGTATCACCGGAGATGGTCAGGCCCCCAGCTAAAGGGTGGACAATTCCCCAAATCACCCAAAGGATGGCAGCTATTTTCAATAGTATGGATGCTTTTTGGTAATTAAGTTCCATAGTTATGAATAGTCGCGAGTTCCCTGTTAGCTCAATCGATTATGAATTTGTAGAAAAAACTGTTCGATTAAAAGCATGATGATAACGACCACAGCAAACGCAAGATTTCCGCCCCCTGCTCCACCGAAAAGTACTTGATCGCCAAATACGGCATGAATACCGAGTAAAAGAATCACTTTTGCAGATACATCCATCACAAAGAAGACAATGGCTTTCCCCATGAGAATGCTAAAGCCCCTTCTTTCGGCAAACAAAAAAATAAACAGCCGGTGGATAACTTCCATTGTGAGCGTCAACATAACTTGGATGAGCACCGCAATTAAGATCAGCAGCGTGAAGCTATCAATGAAAACATATTGCCAATATTGCTCTATGAGTCCAAGTGCAGTCAGATTGAGCAAAACGCCGATCAAATGGCGAGTAAATGAGATCTGTCTACTACTCGGAATAAAAGTTTCAGGTTTGGTTTGGGTTGATGAAGGCATGAATTCTAAATTTGTTAAAAAGACTCACTACATCTGAGTATCAAGCAGAAATTTAATTTTGGCTTGTGTCTCCTTATCTAAAGCGATTGGGGGATAAGACTGCCGTTTACCTTCAGAAATAAAGAGTCCCGATGTCCCCTCGATGACAGCTGTCTCAACAGCGTTAACAAGTCTTTGAGCTTGGAGTTTAGCCGACTTAAACATCAAAGGGCGTAGCAACAGCAAAAACCAGGGCATTCCATCACTTGAGCCAGTCATTGACGTTTTTGTTGGACCTGGATCTACTGCTTGAATCAAAATGCCATCTTCTAATAGCGCTTCTTCCATAGCAGCGCTAACGGCAGTCAGGGCTGCCTTTGACTTGGCATACGCCCCCATCAAGCCACCAATGCTTTCTGGATTAGTCAGCGTTGCTACGTCCAGTTCTTTCACACCATTAATCGCGCTTGATGAAAAATTGACCACCACCGACTGCTGAGCATTCTTTGCGCCTGCACTGAGGGGTTCGCGTAGCAGTTGGGTCAAAACATAGGGGGCTAGCGTGTTAACCGCGAAATGCCCCTCGATGTCTTGAGGACTCATAATACGTTTGTCAGTTAGAAGTCCCGCAATATTATATAGAGCCGACACTTCAGCACATCTCGATCCAATTTCTGTAGCGACTCGCTTGATCTCTGACGTATCCATCAGATTCGCGGTAAATCCTGTGAATTCCTGGCTGGGATACGTTTTTTGAAGCTCCTCTAGCTGAAGAGCAGTTTTTTCTTGAGAGCGATTAACTAAGATAAGATTCCACTCCCGTGTTGCCAAAACTCTTGCAATCTCTAGCCCAATACCTCCCGTTGAGCCGGTCAATACAGCCGTCTTCGTCGTTGAGTTCATATTTTTTGCTGCTCGATTTGACATAGGCACAACCTTAGAGAATTTTCCATTTAAGATGATGAAATTTAGGCTCTATAAGCCGTCGATTGACTACTAAAGTTCTACAGGATCGTTCGGTGTGCTCAACTTATCAAACACCTCTTCATCTGGCATCTCAATAGCAACTTTGGTAACTTCATCTTCAAACAAGGCATGGTCTTTGTTCGGATCGACAGGTGGCTGAGTCACTTTCCCACCCTCACCCTCATAAGGAGCAGGATTTCTAAAGCTTGCCAGTTCTTCGTCAGAAATATCTAACGATTTAACCACTTTCGGATCGATCCAAGCATCAGGAATCACTTCTCGCATCCAGGTAGAAATCTCCAGGGACAAATGGTCTGGCCCAGAAAAGTAAATTGAGCGCATGATGCCATGATCGAGTGGTCCAATAACATGAAAGCCCCTAGAACGAACCCGATCGCGCATATTGAGCAAGTCCAGCTCACTATCCACATTCAGAGCTAAATGCTGAATTGATCCTGGCGCGCCTTCGCCAGCGTTACCCGCATAGGTAACCCCTCTTATGGCCTCAATATCTGCATTTTGCGGAAGTTGAACAAAACTCAAGCAAGCTTTGTCATTTAACTTCAAAAAACAATGAAAGGCACCCTTAACGTTGTGCATCGGAAATAACGCAATTAATTCTAGACCAACAACGTCAGAGAAAAACTTAAGTTGCTGCTTGGTGTCAGCTGTAGAAATTGCGAAGTGATGAAAATTATTAGCTTTGACCATGCTTCTTACCCCCTATCCTAAATGTACTTTTTGATAAAAGCTTCGATAACCTCAGAGAAGTCTTCAGTGTGGTAAATCATCATCTGATGAGTGGCATTCTCCATAATTGTCCACTCCACCGGGCCAGCGATCTTATTAGCGAGCGCCTTAATCAAATCAGGTGGGAAGTTAGGATCTTTCTCACCACCAACTAGCAAAATAGGTTTCTTGTTTTTTGCAATTGGCACAACTGGATCGTAGGTAAATACAGATGCCCAAGACGCCATGTCATAACTCCAACTATTCCAGGGGTCGGCGTGCTTCATCTCGCCAGCACCGTCTAGACCGTAGTCTTCATCAAGATCGAAGGTAAGATCGACATCAACCCGCGCACCGCGTCCTAGAAACTTAACCACAGTCTGAAATGCCTCAGACTTCAATGGTTCCTTAACCTGTGCCATGAAAGGACCGTCGGGAATCATTCCCGAACCCATGATAATTGTGCCTGTGACGGCATCGGCGTAAGTTCCAGAGTAAGCAGCAGCAGCACCAAAACTTGACCCGAGTAAAAAAACGGGAAGCCCTGTTTCTTGCTTTACATGAGTAGCAAAATCTACACCTGCTTGGGCCCACTCCGTAAACTCAAACTGACCACGTGGCCGAGTGCTGCGTGTCGATTGTCCGTGTCCAGGAGCGTCGTAACTCCAGATGTCTGCACCTTTCTTTTCAGCATAATAGGTGCAAAACGCATCGTAAATCCCACCATGTGCGGCAAAGCCGTGAGAAATGACGATGGAGTATTTCGGATCTTTTCCACAGTAGCGGGTAGCGTAAAGCTCTCCCAGCATATGAGTCTCTATCTGCATCTCATCTTCCTCCTCTAGGTTCTCAAACTAATTGGTTCTCAAACAAATTGTGGAGTGAATTCCCGTTGCTATTATTAGACGTAGAATTTTGAATTCTACTTTCCATTGAATTTAATTTTGTAGTAGGGGTATGAAAACGGGAGGGTTATGAACGCCAAAAAAGGAATCATTTATGCCAATTTTGTTAAGCCTGAGTCATTGGGGAGCTTGGCAACGACGACAGTTGCTTATGCTATATCGCAAGGGATAACATTCGATGAAATTTCTCAAGCCATTGACATCTCAGAACTCGACTATGCCAATCAAGATGCTCGACTTCCTGATTCTGTCGTCGGAGAACTGATGAACGTGCTTGTCAATAAATTTCCAGATCGGGCAATCTCGATGGAAATAGCTCGCTGTGCGCCGTTTTCAATGCTTGGTGGGTTGGTTCAAGGCGCAATGTTCGCCACTGACTTTGAATCGGCTCTCGCCTGGTTTGTTGAAAATTCATCAGTTATTGCTGACCAGTCGGTTGCACATCTTGAGAAGACAAGTTCAGAGATTGCACTTGTGGTTACCCATCCTTTAGAGGTTCTTGACAACGGTCATACACTCGAAGCAATGGAGGGGTTAATTTGGCGTTTGCTGAATACAATCACCGTTTCGGGGACACCTTTGCAGCAAGTAGAGTTTGCCTACCCAAAAGCCGTTCCGCTACAGCCCTACGAGGCGTTATTTCAAGCGCCTGTTTGGTTTAATACTGGCCGAAATGCACTCGTTTTTTCGAGAGATACACTTCGGTTACCAATCCGTTCTGGGAACGCCCAGATGTTCGATTTTATCCAACAGCATTTTGCTAACCTTCGCCAAAAGTTGAATGCAGATCGCTATCCAGCAGCCCTTGCTCCGCTTCGTCGAAGCATCATGGACAATGCAGCTCATGGCAGATACGAGGTGACCGCGGCGGCAGCAGCGGCGAACCTGAGTCTTCGCACTGCGCAACGTTTGGCTAAGCAACATGGAACGTCTTTGCAGAAACTTATCGATGAAATACGTTTGGCCAATGCAAAAAACTTTCTACGCAACCCCGAGATCACTATTGAAACTGTGGCTCAGCTTATTGGCTATACCGACGCTCGAGCCTTTCGCCGAGCCTTCAAGCGTTGGACCGGATTGTCTCTGAAAGATTATAGAAACGATCTCTTTAAAAGATGACGGTTTGGTTGACCAATTTCCACTATGAGCCATATTTGTTCATCCACCGAATCTTATGTCAAGTCGTCATAGGGTGGAAGTGTGTCAAAAGATTATAAAAAGATTGGGAGGAGCGATTCCTCCCAATCCCTCACTATTTCGTGGGTGAATTCGAATCCTCGGATCGAATAAAATTCCACTAGATCGCTTAGGCTGAGCTTGAATCGGACTCAAAAGAATTGCACTTGAAAGTCAGTGGGAACTTCAATGAAATTGAAAGAGTTACCTGTGTGCCAAAACCCAGCTCTTTTGAGCCTCCCAAAACTAACCATTTATACGAACGCAAAGTAACTCCTACCCAAACTCAGCCCAGACGAGTTCTGCACGATCGCCACCAACTCATCCGACCCCTCCAAACTGTCAGCCCGCAAGAAAATCGTCGTATCGCCAGTTCCCTCAAATTGACGCCACCAAAAACAACGTCGTTAGTCTTCGTAGACATGGTTCAGCTTCTCCAGCAATGAGCGAGTAACGTGACAGGAGAGCAGAGTTGAAAAGCCCGCACGTCAATTGCTGGCGTGCAAGCCAGATCTGTCCCCGATGAATGGTGCTCGCACCGTCGCAAGGAAAAGTGAAATGCCGGTGAACGCTGCGGCTCACCGGCACAATGACATTGGATAGTGAATGCGGTCAGAACCGATCGCTAAATTGCCGTAAAACCACCATCCACAGGAATGCCTTGACCGACGACAAAAGAGGCGTCATCAGAGCACAACCAAACAACGGCATCTGCAATCTCCTCAGGGGCTGTCAATCGTCCAATTGGATGTAGTGACTCTATGTATTTGAGGGTTTCACTATCTCCACCACTTAGTCCATCCAGCAAGGGGGTTTTGGTTGCCCCCGGACATACAGCATTAATGCGAATTCCTTGTGGAGCGTATTCTAATGCAGCAGTTTTGGTTAGACCCAACACAGCATGCTTGGAGGCTGCGTATGGCGCATGACCGGGATATCCAATCAGACCGGCGATCGAAGAGGTATTGACAATCGTTCCGCCACCATGGGCCAGCATGTGTTGGATTTCATATTTCATGGAATACCAAACCCCTTTGACGTTGACATTCATCATCAAATCGAAGGTGGCATCGGTGTGATCCGGAGTCATAGCTTGAGGATCGTCTGCACCGGCATTATTAAATGCGGCGTGCAATCCACCGTAGGTTTTGACTGCGAAGTCAATTAGCGCTTTCACATTGTCTTGCTGAGAAACATCGGTTCGATAAAAACTAGCGTTACCTCCTCCGTTAAGAATCAAATTGACAGTTTCTTTCCCTAATTTCTCATTGCGGTTGGCAATCACAACGGATGCCCCTTCATATGCAAATCGCAGTGCGGTTGCACGACCTATCCCCGAACCACCGCCGGTGACCAAGGCAACTTTATTTTCAAATCGATTCATAAGGCTTCTATGTTGTAGATATATGCGTTTGCCTGAAAAAACTCTCAACTCTGCATTGCTTCAAGAGACTTCCATGACGGCTTTCCCTTTAAATTTGCGATCCAATAGGTCTTGGGCATATTGAGGAGTTTCTAACCAGTTGGCCTCAACAATTGTGGGGACTGCCACATCCTGTTCTTCAACCAGTTGTAGTAGTCTTGCTAGTGCATCGGATGATGATTGCAATTCAGTTTCGGTATACAGGGTGAGGCCGTAGACAGAACGCTGTCCACCATTTCCGAACAGAGCAGGATATGAAGAAAACCGGATATCGTAGCCCCCAGATGCGCCGTAGCTGACCAAGGTTCCACCTTTGGTAGTGTTTTCCAACAACTTGCCGAATAGGGGGCCACCCACTCCATCAACGACTAACTGATAAGGACCTTCTGTCTCCAATCCAGAGCCATCCGCTGTCACCACAACGGCATCAGCTCCCATACTGCGAGCAAAATTCTCCTGTTCGAGTTTACGCACTTGAGCTACTACTCGCGCTCCAGTCAGCGAGGCCAACTGCAACGCAAAATACCCAACCCCTCCAGTAATCCCGGTCACCATCACGGAATTCCCCAGCAACCGAGTTCCCTTATCAATCGCCGCCAATGCAGTCAGCCCCGCGACAGGCAATGTTGCTGCTTGTGTATTCGAGACACCGTCGGGAATAGGGGCAAAGTAGTTGGGGTCGCCAATTGCATATTCCGCAAACGCATCCATTTCCGGTCTCCAGCCCACCACACGGGTACCTTCAGGCAGCCCACTGCCGTCAGATGCTGGTTGCGCGATCATGCCCACATAGTCCCAACCAATAGAGTTGCCTGTTGGAGCATTTTTCGCCAAAGAAAATTCACCCCGATTCAGAGAATAATGAGTGACTTTGACTAGACATTGATGAGGGAGTGGCTGGGGAATCTCTACATCTAAAAATGCGATCGCACCCGTTTGTTCCGAATCTATAACAATACGTTTCATAGTCTTATTATAAAATTACTTTTGGTATATTCAATTTGAAATAAAAACCTTGAGTTCAGCCCTTTGCTAGTTTGCGAATAATTCCGCCAGTCCTGTATAGGGTTTTAGAGGGATTACCTCATATTCCAATACTCCTGCTTGCACCATGGGGAGTCTTTGTAGTTCAGTTTCTACCTTTTCAAGACTAGGGAGTTCCCAAATCATGACGGCACCACTCATATCTGCAATGTTCGTGAGATTCATTGGGTAGAAAGATATGTTTTGTTCGATCTATGTCAAAGCACATTCGAGTTTTTGAGCAGAGCGACCGGAAAAAACAAGTTTCGCATCAGCTTCTGCGGCTGCTTTGGCGATCGCCAACCCCATACCCGAGCCACCACCAATAACGACAACAGTTCGATCCTTCAATACATTCATCACTAAACTTCAAACGTTTCAACACATTTCGTTTGCATGGATAGCGAATACTGCGATCATCGTTCGATCGTCATTACAAGCTCTTTCCTGAAATCAACAAGTACATCAGAAGTCAATTTTCGAACACAATATAACACCAATAGAACCTTGCACGAAGAACATCTCTACAGGCAAGATCTAATTAAAATGAATGTTTGACTTTCTCTCTATCGTTTTTAAATCGCAATCCTAAGAAGAATTCATATGACATCAGCTAAAAAACAAAAAACAGCTACTTTGTTACATCAAAAGACAGATATACAGCGATTAACAGGCATGTACTTGTAAACTAATATCCACCTGCTTGCTTGTCAAACAAGCTCAATTGATAGCTGGTATTGATGTCATCGATTTGGAATCATTGTTCAGTGACTGTTGATTACACAAGTCTTCGCAAACTCGATCTCAACTTGTTACTTGCTTTGGATGTACTGATTCAAGAAGCTAGTGTTACCAAAGCAGCTGAGAAGCTGAATGTAAGTCAATCCTCTATGAGTTATTCGCTCAAACGGCTGCGAGAGCTGTTAGAGGATCCGATCTTGATCCGTACTTCGAGAGATATGGAAGTGACTCCCTTCGCGCTGGAAATCGCTCCATCCATTCGGCAATCGCTCCTCGGAATTCAGGGAGCACTGCTGAACAGAGAATTGTTTGCCCCCGAAACAGCCCAAGATACCTTTCGAATTGCTGCCAGCGATTATGCCGAATCTACGTTAGGAGCCGAGCTTCTAAGAGCCCTGGGGCAGAAAGCTCCCAACATACGCCTTCGAATCAACGACATCGATCGCGACCTTGTGTTGAATGAGCTCGATTGCGGTCGCATAGATATCTGTATTGGGGTCGGCTTATCTTTAAAAGGGTGGCACGTTCAGCAAAAGCTGTATCGAGAAGAGTTTGTCTGTGTCATCGATAGCAACAGCGATGTAGACCGCCTGTCGTTAGAAACCTATGCAGAACGTCCGCATATTTTAGTGTCGATGCGGAATGATTTTGAGGGAGCCGTGGATAGTCTGCTTACACAACAACAACTGTCGAGACAGGTTATGTGGTCGACCTCTCACTTTATGGCAGTACCGTTTCTGATTGCACAAACAAACTACGTTACGTTGCTGCCAAAACGCATGGCCCAAAAATGCGCCCAGTCAATGGGCTTGCGTTTGTTATCGCCCCCGGTCGATCTGGCAGGGTTCGATGTTTCAATGTACTGGCATCAACGCAACAACAATGTGCCATCTCACCAATGGCTCAGACATCAGTTAGTGGAAGCAGCGCAGTGTCTTGAATAAAGAATTACCCAATCAATTCGTCAACCATCATGCAGCACGGAACAGTAATTCGCTCTCCAATTAGGACGACCCCAAGCAGAGTAGCGACCCGACATAGCAATACCAATTATCACCAACACCGGCCAGTAAAAGTACGAAATCGCCTCCAAATTCTCCCCAAAGGAGCTCAGGTCAATTACGACCTGTCCTACCCGGTGCAAAGGAGTTCCGCTACTCGTCCGGCCTATTCAGGGGTCGACCTTGCCCTGAAACCTTTGCTCCATTTTTATTCGTTCCCTCGGTCAGATCGGTCTGTCCCTTTAGGTGGAGCCACTTCAACCACTGATTCCCCAGGACTCTTGCAGCTTTCTTTCATATAAATCTGCGGGGATAAGCACCAGTCAAGTCAGGGTAGTCGTGTTGTGCCCTCGCTTCATAATGGGTTGCTTTTCTAAGCTCTTTTTCACCATGAGGACTCCCTATTAGTGTCAGTGTCAACCCACAATTGATATCTGATTGCGCCCTGATCCCAGCTTCACTCTCCAGAAATCTGAGTCTGGTCGGTGTGGGCAGATAAGGAGTTACATCTGAGTCTGATGAGCAGGACTTTCACCTGCATCCGACTGAGAGTTCAACCTCTAGCTCAAGGGAGCTAAAGCTTGGAAGCTTTTGTCTAGAAGGGTTAGTTCATAGTTTTGGGCTCCAACGAATCGCACATGAAACTTACGTTCGAATCCGAGGACGGTGGTGCTACCTGTCCAGAGCCATCGACTCGGATGGCAATCTTGTCGATTCTAGGCTCAGCCAGGGATATGGAGGCAGCCAAGGCCTTCTTCCGACGAGCAGTGGAGGTGGCTGAACAGCCGCCCCAATATGTAGTCACTGATGGACTGACATCTTATCCGAGAGCGAGCGCAGAGGAATTGGGA
The DNA here is from genome assembly GCA_039194035.1 of Cyanobacteria bacterium P01_E01_bin.6. Lineage (GTDB taxonomy): Bacteria > Cyanobacteriota > Cyanobacteriia > CAKZMO01 > CAKZMO01 > JBCCWF01. The sequence goes on from JBCCWF010000081.1 coordinate 11,877, forward strand.
ACAGAAGTAGAGCATGAGGTGCGTGGTTGCCAGGGGAATCCTGTGGAGCAAAGCCATCGTCCTATCAAAGCCAGATACTACCCCACACTTGGCTTTGGGGCATTTGATTCAGGTAAGCGGTTATGCGAAGCCTTTGACGAATTGCATCAATATTTCAGGCCCCGTCAGTGGATGACAGAATACGTGTACCTATCTGAACAGCGACGTACTTTTCGTCAACGAATTCAGGAACTAGAGTCCTTATTCATAGCTGCTAAAGCTTATTCAGTGCCCGGAGAAAAGTGACTAACCCGATAAGTTCTATACGGAGATCTCTGTCCTGACTGATTCGGTGCATCTTGCACCTCGGCTGAGAGACTTCATGTCACATTCTAACAACTGATGACACGCCCTAGCCGATGTTTTATTTATCGTTACCTTCCTACGACTTTGCCAACAGTATCCAAAACTACTCAAACCCCAAGTCTGCACGAGTGAATGTAATAATTCTCCCCAACCGTAGATGTAGTCGGCTTCTGCGTTCAGTACCGAGGCCCGAGCGGCGCGGCTCCAATCTTGCAATTGCTGCCTGTTGCCTTCACAGACACATCGCAGGGCAGAAGCTAGGGCTTCAGAACTGTTAGGGGGCACGGAGAGACCGCAATCGTGACTTTGGTCGATCAAGCCGTCGGCATGACTGGCCACGATCGCTTTTCCTGCCGCTTTGGCTTCGGTACAGGTGAGGCCCCAGGCTTCCCAGCGCGAGGGGATAACGACAATATCGGCGCTGGCCAGAAATTCTCCTAAATCGGGGACAAACCCGACAATGCTGACAGTCTCGACATTGGCTGAAAGCTGTTTGAGATGCTCGGTATCGGGGCCGCTACCGCCAATTTCAATCTGAATGGGCAAGCCCACTAAGAGTCGGGCGGCTTCAATCAGGACGTCAAACCCTTTCCACGGCAATGTATGGCGGCCAAAGGCGACTACTTTGAGGGGGCGCTGGTGCTCGGATTTCAGTGGTAGATCGAGAAATTGTTTGAGCGGGGAGCAGGAGGCAATGGTCGATAGTTTGCTGTCCGGGATAAATTCAGCCAGCCACTTGCTCTGAGTTGGAGAGACTGCAATGACGCGATCTACGAAGCGAGCAGCGATCGCCAATGCCCGCCTCAGTTGTTGGGGACGTCTGGCCCCAACCTGCTGGAATTTGAGAGAGTAGTGATGTTCGATCAACACCATCCGAATACCGCTGACCGATGCATAAGAACGCATGAGTGCGAGTGTGGGCAGATTCGCCGTTCGGACGGAAAAATGGATGGCTACGATTGAAACATTTTGCATGGCGCGAATAATTCGCCAGCTGTCTTTGGGGTTGCCATCGGATTCGAGGTACTGAAAGTCGTAGGTTTGCGCCAGTGGAGAGGCTTGTAACAGATCGAGGGTGCTGCCGATGCCACCCACTTTGCGATCTCCAACGATATGTAAGACGTTTGCACGGGTCATGGTCGAATCTCTGATAACGGGGTACCGCGCATCCCTCTCAGTCGTGCCCGTTTGGAGTGGGGCGATCGAGGTTGGGAATTGCTCCATCAACTGATACCGAGAAAACGAGAACAGTTGGTGAAACGTGATTTTGAACATCTGGTAGCGGGAATTTCGTTGGATATCGCAACCGGTTCCCCTTTCGTTTCACTTTTGCTTCCTACTGTGCTGACAGCGTCAGGGAGCAACCAATGTCGAGCACGTTCGAAAACAGCAAGTTCCTAAAAAACGTCGGTTGGATGGGTCTGACCGAGATCGTCATCCGCATTTCTCGCCTGCTAGTGGTAGTGGTCTTGGGGCGCTTGCTCTCTCCCCATGATTACGGCCTAGCGGCGATCGTGCTGACGGTGAATGACTTTGTGGACGTGCTCACCCGCAACGGGATTGGAGCCAAGCTGATTCAGGCTCCCCAACAGAATGTGGCTCGCTTGAGTCGGACGGCCTATTGGCTGAACTGGATTGTGGCCGGAGGGCTCCTGGTGCTGCAGTGCGGGGCGGGGTTAGTGGCTAGCTGGGTCTATCGAGATAGCCAGTTGCTGTTGCCCATCTGCGCTCTGGGAGGGATTTACTTGCTGCTGCCGCTGGCGCAAGTGAAGGCGGCCTTGATTCAGCGGGAAAATCGCTTGCAGATTAGCGCTCTGTCGGTGTCGCTGCAGGTGATTGTCAACGCCATTCTGACGGTGGCGTTTGCCTTCCTGGGTTGGGGAATGTGGGCGATAGTTGCTCCCAAGATTTTGGTTGCTCCCATCTGGGTGGTGGTGAATTCTGTCAACCATTCCTGGCAGGCTCCCAAGCGGTTCACACTGCAAGATTGGCGCGATATCGCATCGTTCGGTCGCAATGTCTTGGGGGTAGAGATGCTGAAGACGCTGCGCCAAAACCTGGATTACCTCCTGATCGGCCCGTTTCTGGGAGTGGATTTGCTAGGTGTTTATTACTTCGCCTTCAATGCTGGGTTGGGATTGTCCCTGAGCGTTATCAATGCCCTGACCCAGTCTCTGTATCCCCACCTGTGCGAACAGCCGAACGAACTGAAGGCTCGTTTCACCCGCGCATTTAAAACCATTGCCCTGATTATCATCCCACTAGTGCTGCTGCAGTCAGCTGCCGCTCCCCTCTACATCCCGGTTGTGTTCGGGGCGCAGTGGAGCACGGCAGTGCCTCTGGCCATCTTGATTTGTCTGTCTGCGATTCCTCGCCCCTTTGCCCAGGCGGCCTCGAAAGTGTTGTGGGCAAAGGACTGCGCCCAACGGGATTTTTGGCACAACGTCGGATTCACCGCTTGCTTTGCCCTGGCGTTGTTGCTGGGGATGCCCTTTGGCCTGGTGGGTGTGGCCAGCGCCGTTGTTCTCGTCCACTGGATTGTTTTACCCCTGTTCACCTACGGAGCTATTCGTCATGTCTTCTCTGCGTAACTCTTCTTCTATGACTTCTGCCAACCTCAAGCCGGTCGGTCAACCGAAAGTATCCGTAGTGATTCCGGCCTATAACGTCGAGGCGTATATTGCCGACACCATTCAGTCGGTGCTGGATCAAACCTTTGAGGATTTCGAAATCATTGTGGTGATTGACGGGTCGCCCGATTACAGCGCTTACGTCTGCCGCCAGTTTACCGATCGCCGTATCCGCATAATCGAACAGGAAAATCGCGGTCTGGCGGGGGCACGCAATACAGGGATTCGGCAGGCGGTCGGAGAATACATTGCGTTTCTTGATGGGGACGACATGTGGGAGCCCGAGAAGCTGGAAAAGCACGTTCAGCATTTGGATGCCCATCCGGAAGTGGGGGTGTCGTTCTCTCGCTCCAAGTTGTTTGGCGGACAGTCTGCAGCCTACTTAATGTCGTTTACCGGCAAGGTGGATGGTAAGCGCCTGTTGTGCCGCAATCCGATTAGCAATGGGTCTACACCGGTTGTGCGGCGAACAGTGTTGGAAGAGTTGGGGGCGATGTCGGAGACTGGCGAGTATTTTGACGAGTCGTTTCGTCGCAACGAAGATATCGACCTGTGGATGCGGGTGGCTTGTTTGACGGACTGGGAACTGGATGGGTTGCCGGAGGCACTGACCTGCTATCGCGTGAATGCAGAAGGGTTGTCGGCCAGTTTTTACCGTCAGTTCGATAGCTGGATGGAGATGGTAGAGAAGACAGCGGAGTATGCGCCGGAACTTGTAGGAGAATGCGGGGCGTTGGCCAAGGGGTATCAGTATCGGGCGCTGGCACAGAAGGCGGTGATGATTGGGGATGGCAAGGCTGCTTTGGATTTGGCAAATCGATCGCTGGCCAGCAGTTGGGGGATTTTGGCAGAACCGCGCGGGACGATGTTGACGGTTGTGGCGGCGTATCTCCTGTGGGCGATGCCGAAGAGTTGGTTTAGACCGTTGTTGGAGGTGGGGTTTGCGGTGCGAACTAGGTCACAAGCTTGGCAGATTCGGCGGGAGGTTGTGGCTTGATCTTTTGACTCCGAGATTTTGCACTTGGCCCCCTAAATCCCCCAGAAGTGGGGGACTTTGTTTTGTTTGGCTTTTGGCCTTCGGCATTCGTCGGTTGTGGGGGACTTTTGTTGTGAGCGATTTGGGGATTGAAGGTGAGGTGCTTTGGAAACTGAGCATCTGGTATTGGGGAGTTTTCAAATGAACAGCCTGGGTTTGTGGGAAACGGAAGGGGTGTTGGTGATATCTCCTAAGTGCTGGAGGATTAGTCGTTTATAAGATTGCTCTTGCAGATGCATTGAAATCATTGCCGCTCGCTCGTTTTTTTCTCAGGCATTCAGTTTCCGTTCCCCTATCCGTTCACCTTTGATTTTTACTTTGGTTTCGCTAGAGGTTGGCTCTGACTAAACAGCCAGCCTGCTTAGGTAAACAGCTTGTCGGCAATTGCCATGTACGCACCTCACTCCAGCCTCCGTTTAATCCAGAACCACTCATTCCAAACTTCGGAGTTCGTCCGGGAAACGGAACCCAAGCGAGAAGCTGGCGCGATCGCGTTGCCCTCCAGGATGGTGGTTCCCAAGCGCCTGGATGGAGTAACGGCACAGCCGTTTTTGCACCGCTGTTTGACTCGCTTGCAGAACAGCCAAAAGTCTCTGCTGGTGTTGGAGTTTTTCGAGACGGAGTTTATCGATAGCTGCGGAATTGGTGCCCTGATGAAGTTGGGCAAGGTTGCGCGGGAACACGAGGTGCGGCTGGTGGCGTGGAGCGTGCGTCCTCAGATTGCCAATGCGTTGCGGGCGACGGGATGCGATCGCTATATCTTTGTCGATCTCCGCATGCAGGCGTTGCACGCAGATAGCTCGGCGGATGCGCAGTTACCGATCGCGCATGCTTCGGTGAGCAATATCATCAAGCGCATCGTAGATGTTGTGGGAGGAGTGGTTGGTCTGGCCTTTACGGCGGTGATGTTTGTACCGATCGCGATCGCTATCAAGTTGGATAGTCCGGGGCCGGTGTTGTTCAGTCAGACTCGGTTGGGGTATTTGGGACAGCCGATTCGCATTTGGAAGTTTCGTTCGATGGTGACGGATGCGGAGGCTCGCAAGCACGAGGTTGAGAACGAGATTGAGGGGGCGTTTTTCAAGAACAAGCAGGACCCGCGCATTACTCGGGTGGGTCGGTTCTTGCGTCGCACTAGTTTGGATGAGTTTCCTCAGTTTTGGTGCGTGTTGATTGGCAGTATGAGTTTGGTGGGGACGCGGCCTCCGACGTTGGATGAGGTGGAGCAGTACGAGGTGTCCGATTGGCGGCGTCTGAATGTGAAGGCTGGGCTGACGGGGCAGTGGCAGGTGAGTGGTCGGTCGGCGATCGCGAGTTTCAACGAGGTGGTGGCGTTGGATCCGGGCTTATCAGCATCAGTGGAGCCTGCTGCACGATTTCAATCTCATCAAAGAAACGATTACCACTGCGGTTTCCCGTCGGGCTGGCGCTGTGTAGCTAGTGGTGTGCTTTGATAAGCCTTGCACAACTATTTTTACCACTCTTGGCGATAAAAAAGAAAATCAAATGCCAAGTTTTTCAAAGAATATTTTATGTCTCTGCTTCACATCAATAATGATTTTATCGAAATCAATTATCTCAGTATGGGCATTTAATCGCCTGTTATAATTATAATATCCACGCTCTCCTTTTAACAGTGTGAAGTTGTTATTTTCTGCATAATGAACTACCCCGCCGCAAGCGGACGGGGTATCCCTGCCCTCAGAAAAGCTTTAGCTGCTCATCTCGATGCA
>JBCCWF010000082.1:0-17476 GCA_039194035.1 Cyanobacteria bacterium P01_E01_bin.6
CCCCACTGCCCAAAAAAACAAACCTCTATTTAATTTTTATTAAAAATTTTTTGGTTTTTTTTTGTTGGAAATCTCCAAAAACCGTACTCCATCACTTGTGGTTTTGGGGCGCGCCGCGGGCGCCCCAAACCCTCATGTCTTCTATAAACTTTGCCAAGTCGTGTTGTGCCCCAAAAATTATTATTCTTTCGTAGCTCAAAAACTTGTTATCATTGCCAAAAACTTTCCATGATTGATTCGCCTAAAGTTCCTTCCTCGACAACTCTATGGCTGTCACTACTCGCCCTATCTCTCATGTGGGGGAGTGCCTACGTGTTTGTTAAGATCTCAGTTATACAAGTTCCTCCATTTGCGCTCACCGCAATTCGAGCGGGCATCGCAAGCGTCGCTTTAGTTCTCTGGTTCATCACTACCCGTCAATCGCTTCAACCATTTCGGCATCTGTGGATGCATATGGTTGTCTTAGGAACAGTCAATGGGTGGTGTCCAGATGTATTAACCGCTTTTGCTGCTCGGCGAATTGATAGTGCCCAGGCTGGCATGGTCGTGACGGCCCTACCTCTCTTCACGGCATTAATCGCTCATTATGTCATCCATGATGAACACCTGACCTGGCAAAAACTAGGGGGCATTGGCATTGGGTTTATCGGTGTCTTTTTGATCATTGGCCCAACTCAAGTACTGGAAGGTGGTGGAACGCTCGTCGGGTTTCTGTTAATGCTGGCGGCTACGCTCAGCTACGCCATTGGGAGTGTCTATGGTCGCTGGCTGCGATCGCCCCATCCAGCTCAACTGGCGTTGGGTCAAATTGTGTTTACCTGTTTGCCAGCAGCTGTGATCAGCATTGGGGTTGAACCACAGTGGAGCATGCAACTCACCCCGACGACCATTGGCTCGGTGCTGGCGCTGGGACTCATCACCACAGCCGCCGCAAACGTATTGTTTCTAACCTTACTCCAGCGCTTTCCTGCCACAAATGTTTCGATGGTGTCATATTTGAAGTTGATATGGGTTGTGGTGTTGGGATGGCTGGTATTGTCTGAAGTGCCGATGCTAATAGCGCTTGTGGGCTGCGCCATGGTTGTCATGGGCGTATGGATCGTGACTCGATCACCGGCTCCGGTTGTGTCCAATTGATATCGCATGTTGATATCGCATGTTGATATCGCATATGGGTACTGCATGCTCATTGACTTTAAGCACGTCCCTATCTGATCCCTGTTATGGATTTCGAGTCTGTTCTGACACTTATTGATGATGGCATGACCGCCAAGGTTGGCAGGCGACTGAATGATGCAGAGATCGCCCTCTTCAGGGGAGCGTGGCATGGTCAAACCTATGATGTGATTGCAGAGGAGTCTGGATATTCTGCCAGTTATTTAACCCGTGTCGTTGGCCCAAAATTTTGGAAAACCCTGAGTCAGGTGTTGGGGCAGAAGGTCAGCAAAACAAGCTTTCGTTCAGCTCTTGGCACCCTAAAACTAGGAGGAAGCTTTGATGGGCCAAGTAACGAACCAAGTAACGAACCAAGCAACGAATCGAAAACGATTCCCGTGGGTTCACGGCAACTCTCCTATGCTGCTACACCCGTCACGTTTAGTCCTTCAATTGATTGGGGAGAGGCTCCTGATGTTCATGCTTTCTATGGCCGCACCGTAGAACTCAAGACCCTGACAGAGTGGGTGGTGGCCGATGGCTGTCGATTGGTCAGCGTCCTAGGAATGGGCGGCATTGGTAAAACGGTGCTAACGGCTAAATTTGTGGAATCGCTCGAAGCAGCCACAGATTGTTCGTTTAGTCACATCATATGGCGATCGCTCCGCAACGCTCCGTCTCTAAAAGAACTGCTGATGGACGTGGTGGCCTTTATCTCCAACCAACAGGATACGGATGCAACGCTCAAACGGTTACTCTACTGGCTCCAACAGTCTCGCTGCCTTCTGGTGCTTGACAACATGGAAACGATTTTGCAAGGAGGTGAGCGGGCTGGTCAGTTTCGCCCCAGTTATGAGGACTACAGAGAACTCTTAACGCTGATGGCAGAGACTCGTCATCGTAGCAGTCTTATCCTGACCAGTCGGGAAAAGCCTGATTTTGTTGGGGACTCTGAGGGCGCTGAGTTTCTGGTGCGATCGCTCCAATTATTCGGCTCATCCGAAGCTGCGGTTTCTCTGATGGATGCCAAGGGGTTGGTCGGGTCGCTAGGGGATAAGCAACGATTGGGCGATCGCTTTGGCAATAGTCCGTTGGCATTAAAGATTGTCGCCACCTCCATTCAAAGCCTGTTCGACGGAGAAATTGCATTATTTCTAGCGGAGGATACACTCGTTTTCAATGGCCTCCAACGACTATTAGAAAGCCAGTTTGCGCGCCTCACCGATCTCGAAAAAACAGTCATGTACTGGCTCGCCATTAACCGTGATTGGACATCTACGACAGAGTTGCTGGAAGATATTTTGCCCAGAGTGATGCGACAACAGGTATTGGAAACCCTGGAATCTCTCTGTTGGCGTAGCTTGATTGAAACCCAGTCGGGACGCTATACCCAGCAGCCCGTCGTTATGGAATATGTGACCCAGCAGTTAACAGAACACATGGCCGAAGAACTGATTACGGGAACTCTCGACCTCTTCAGCCGCTACGCATTAATCAAAACAACGGTGAGAGATTATGTCAGAGAGAGCCAGCATCGATTGATTTTGCAGGTTGTTGCCAATCGTCTTCTAGAAGAACCTCAGCTTGTTCGGTCGATCGAGTCTCATCTTCAGGGCATAACAGCATTGCTTCGGACCGATAGCGCATTGCAAACAGGATATGCAGCAGGAAATTTGCTCAGCCTTTGCCGCTATCTCTCCACTGATTTATCGATCATAAACTTATCTGCCTATGATTTTTCCAAGCTGACAATTCGCCATACTTACTTGCAAAACACGATAGCACAACGTGTCAATCTCACGGATTCAACCCTTGTCTCGCCCCGATTTACTCAAGTACTGAGTCCTGTTTTCAGCGTTGTTTTTAGCCCTGACAATGCATTGCTAGCTGTGGGTGAGGGAAATGGGCATACTCAAATTTGGCGTGTCGCTGACAGACAACCTCTCTTAACCCTGCAAGAATTATCCAATACTGTTCATGCCGTGGAATTTAGTCCTGACAGTACTATCCTTGCGAGTGGAGGAAGTGATGGCTCCATTCGATTATGGGATGTGAAAACAAGGCGACTTGTTCACCAACTCCAGAGTCATGTTGGATCAGTGTGGGGGATTCGATATAGCCCAACGAATCATTTGTTTGCCAGTGCCAGCACCGACTGTTCGATTAAGTTGTGGGATGTGCAGACTGGACAGCTACTCAGCACATTGCATGGGCATACAAATGAGGTTAAAGCCGTCGATTTCAGTCCTGACGGAAACCAACTGGTCAGCTGTAGCATTGATCAAACCATCACGATTTGGGATGTTGTCAGCAGACAGACAATCAAGACATTAACGCACCTGACAGGAGCCGTCTTATCCGTTCGTTTTAGCCCTGATGGGTCTATCCTTGCTACGGGACATAGCGATTGTACGATCGCCCTATGGGATGTCGTGACGGGGAAACAGCGCACGCTCCTGTCAAGCCATACTCAAGCTGTCTTATCCGTTCGCTTTAGCCCAGATGGTCTTCTGTTGGCCAGCGGCAGTGCCGATGGGACTGCCAAGCTATGGGATGTTGCATCTGGAAAGTTGTTGAGAACACTTCAAGGACACAATAATTGGTTATGGGCAGTTGCATTTAATGCTGATGGGTCTTGTCTTGCGACAGGTTGTAATGACCAAACGGTTAAGCTGTGGGAGATACCAACGGGCAACTTACTCACCGCCTTGCAAGGGTATGCCGGTTGGATCATGTCGGTGCAATTTAGCCCAGATTCATCCTTACTTGCTAGCGGTAATTTTGACGCGACGATCCGACTCTGGAATATTCAGACAAACCAGCTTTGGAAAACGCTGCATGGGCATTCAAGCTGGGTTGAATCCGTCTGCTTTCATCCAGATGGCGATCACTTAGCCAGTGGCAGCACAGATTGCACGGTCAAGCTATGGGATATACATACGGGACACCCTCTCAGAACATTGACTGGCCATCGAAGTACTATTTGGTCGGTACAATTTAGCCCAGATGGCAGGTGGTTGGCCAGTGGCAGTTTAGACAATACCATCAGGATATGGCATGGGCAGACGGGTGAACTTCTCAAGATATTAGAAGGGCACACGAGTTGGGTGTGGTGTGTCGCATTCAGCCCTCAGGGCGACCGGCTTGCTAGCAGCAGTGCGGATGGAACTGTAAACCTGTGGGATGTGGAAACAGGACAACTCTGCACGACGTTTGAAGGGCACACGGGTTGGGTGTGGTCGGTGAGTTTTAGCCCAGATGGAACACAACTCGCGACGGGTAGCAACGATGGCTTAATCAAGGTATGGGACATCGATCGGAACCAGGTTATCCATACATTGGCGGATCATGCAGCCTCTGTTCGATCTGTTCAGTTTCACCCCAGTGAGCACCTGCTTGTTAGTGGTAGTGAAGATCAGACTGTAATATTATGGAATGTTCAAACGGGTCAACCTCTCAAGCGACTGGAAGGGCATCAAAATGCGGTTCCTACTGTTACCTTTAGTCCGAATGGCGATCGCCTCGCAAGCGGGAGTCTGGATGGCACCATCCGGATTTGGGATCTGAACACATGGGACTGCTTGACCATCCTTCGGCCTGATCGCCCCTATGAAGGCATGAACATCACAGGAGTGAAGGGCTTAACGGAAGGCCAGAAGTCAACCCTAAAAACGTTGGGTGCTGTTGATCAACACCCTTCTGATGCTCAGCTAGACGCTCCTTTTTCTGTCGTGCCCGCAGCACAACTCCCGCCAGAACCTGCTCTATCGGTTGTCGATGATGTTGCCCTATCGATGCAACCCTCTACGCAGGAGCCACCAAGATTGCGCGTCCAGCTGTTGAATGAATTCAGCCTCACGCTCAATGGGGAAATGATTTCAGAACTCGTCAATGATCGATCGCAAGCGCTCTTAGCTTATCTGATTCTCTACTGCCATACGCCCCACACTCGACAACGAATTGCGTTTTCCCTCTATCCCGATGCATCGGATTCTCAAGCTCGTAACGCCCTGCGGAAGGATTTGTTCAATCTCCGCCACGCCTTGCCGAATGCTGAGCAGTTTATGCACCTGAATGCCAGAACCATTCAGTGGAACGAAACAGCTAATTGTACCGTTGATGTCGCAGAGTTTGAAACCGAATTAAATCAATGTGCCCATCTCAAGGATGGAGATGCCTCAGGAAAACAACAGCACCTGGAACGGGCGATCGCCCTCTACCGTGGCAAACTCCTTCCATCCCTAGAGTATGAGTGGATTCAGCAGGAACAAGAACGATTACACCAACGCTATATTGATGCACTGGACGAGCTGACCCAGTTATTGGAACAGCAACAAGACTATCGCCAAGCCATTCGCTACGGACAACAATTGCTGCAAGCCCAACCCCTGCGAGAATCGACGTACCAACTGTTGATGCGGGTACATGGCGAGCATGGCGATCGCGCTAAAGCCATCCAGCTCTATCACCAGTGCATGACGATGTTACGAGATGAACTCGGCATTGACCCCAGCCCTGACACCCAGCATCTCTACCAAAGCATCCTGAGCTAGTTCTGACACCCCTATCAAAGAATAGACCTCTTGCATGATTGAGTACGTAGCATGGTAGTGGGCTAACGATCCAGATCAGATCGGCCCCAGAAACAAGAGCCAGCGTGAGCGTCTCAACGGAAGCAGTCAATCCGCAAATCTCTGAGACCCCGTGCATTAAAAAATGTAGAACGCTTTTGGAACGGTTTCATAACACAGTGTTGATTAAGGTAAAAGCAAATCGATAACACCACATTTCCAAGGAATGATCATGACAACACAACCGATTGAATCTCCTCAAACCCCTGTGCCCCAAGCCGCCTCACCTCAGCCCGATTCAACCGAGGTATTTGCAGAACGACTACTCGACATTCTCAACAGTGGAGCATTGGCTCTGATGACCTCCATCGGGCATCGTACTGAACTGTTCGATACCTTGGCCGATCTCCCTCCCTCGACTAGCCAGCAGATTGCCGATGCGGCTAGTTTGAACGAACGCTATGTGCGGGAGTGGCTGGGGGCGATGGTGACGGGGCGATTCATCACCTACGATGCGGAGCACGACACCTATTTTCTCCCCCGTGACTATGCGGCTGTGCTGACTCGTTCTGCCAGTCCAGACAATATTGCGGCTTTCGCCCAATATATTCCCCTGCTTGGTTCGGTAGAAGACCCCATTATCAACTGTTTCTACAATGGCGGCGGCGTGCCCTATGCCCAATTCAAGCGATTCCATCCTGTTATGGCGGAAGACAGTGGACAAACTACGGTCTCTGCACTGTCCGAGCATATCTTGCCGTTGGTGACGGGGCTATCAGAATCTCTAGAACGAGGAATCAAGGTGATTGATGTGGGTTGTGGCAGTGGTCGTGCCCTCAACAAACTGGCAAAACTCTTTCCCAACAGCCAATTTCGAGGCATTGATATTTCGGAAGGGGCGATCGCCGCTGCCCGTGAGGAAAGCCAATATCGTGGACTATCGAACATCCAGTTTGATATCCAGGATGCCGCTACGTTTGACGCTGTCGAGCAATATGACGTGATCACCACCTTTGATGCCGTCCATGATCAGGCTCATCCTGATGTGGTGCTGAAAAATATCCATCGTGCGCTGCGCCCAGACGGAACATATCTGATGCAGGACATTCGATCCTCAAGCACTGTTGCAGGCAACATGGATCATCCGATCGCACCATTTTTGTACACCATTTCCTGTCTGCACTGTATGACTGTGTCGCTAGCGGCTGGAGGCATGGGGCTTGGAGCCATGTGGGGCGAAGAAAAAGCCCTGTCGATGCTCAAAACCGCAGGCTTTACCCGCGTCGATATCAAGCAACTCGATCACGACTTTCAAAACAACTACTACATTGTCTACAAATCCTAGTCAGACGTGCAGTCGTTTTCTTCGGTCGATAGCCATCATGAAACGGACCCTTCTAAATCCTGTGCCGCCCGCGCCGCAGGCGGCACAGGATTTAGGTTTTTGTTTGAATGACGCCTAGATACTGATTCCGTATTGGGTTTCGGAGGATTGTCAAAACCTACCTATTTTCAAAACCTACCGATGGGCAATCCTCCGTTGCCTGATGTGCTCAATGAATGTCAATCGTTCGTACAATACCTATTATGTGTACCCTCTGTTCCGCACTTCAACGCTACAAAAGGCCACAGGACAAGCTAAACGGGCTATCTAGCACTCATCAATTTACTCGAACTGTGCTGCTGAATGCTGCTTCAACCTCAGCGCCGACCGCAACTCCAGCTGATGCTGAAATCAGGATGAACTCCGTGGATGACAATAGCTGATCAGGGTTTTTATGCACCCCGTTGACGCATTGACGCCAATTTACTGACCGGGAATCCAAGTTGTCCCGGCAAGCGGGATCTTTGCTATGGCAGCGGCCTCAATGGTCAGTGCCACTAAATCTTCTCGTTCCAGGTGATGGACGTTTTGCTTGCCGCAGGCACGAGCCAGCGTCGTCAGCTCCATGTTTAGAGTTTGCAGATAGTTTTTCACCCACTTGGCTCCAACTTCTGGCTCCAGACGTTTTTCGAGGACGGGGTCTTGGGTGGTGACGCCGACGGGACAGCGTCCGGTGTGGCAGTGGTGACAGTAGCCTGGAGCCGTGCCAAGGTCATGATAGTCTTCAACCGCAGAGAGGCGATCGCCCTCTTGAGTATACGTATGGCTATTGCAGCCAAGGGCAAACAGCACGCCTTGTCCAATGGATACAGCGTCAGCACCCAGACTGAGGGCTTTGGCAACATCGGCCCCGGTTCGCACGCCACCGGAGACGATGAGCTGCACGGTGCCTTTCATGTTCAGTTCTTCTAGTGCTTCGACGGCCTGCCGCACGGCAGCAAGGGTGGGAATGCCTACATGCTCAATAAAGACGGATTGGGTGGCAGCGGTACCTCCTTGCATACCATCGACCACAACCACATCGGCACCAGCCTGCACCGCAAGCTTCACATCATTGTAGGGACGGGCTGCGCCGACTTTCACATAGATGGGCTTTTCCCAATCGGTGATCTCCCGCAGCTCCTGAATTTTGATGGTGAGGTCGTCGGGGCCAGTCCAGTCGGGGTGACGGCAGGCCGACCGTTGATCCACGCCTTCGGGCAGCGTCCGCATTTCAGCGACTCGGGGATTGATTTTCTGTCCCAACAGCATGCCGCCACCACCAGGCTTCGCACCTTGCCCAATAACGATTTCGATGGCATCGGCTTTGCGAACATCTACAGGATTGAAGCCGTAGCGAGATGGGAGGCACTGATACACAAGAGTTTTAGACGACTCGCGCTCTTCTGAGGTCATGCCGCCGTCGCCTGTGGTTGTGGATGTGCCCATGGCGGTCGCGGCGCGTCCCAATGCCTCTTTCACATTGGCGGAAAGGGAGCCAAAACTCATGCCTGCAATCGTGATAGGAATATCCAGCTCGATGGGTTTAGTGGCAAACCGAGTTCCCAAAACTGTTTTGGTGGTGCATTTCTCCCGATAGCCTTCCAGGGGATAGCGAGTAAGGGAGGCTCCGAGGAACACGAGATCGTCGAAGTGAGGCAGCTTTCGCTTAGCGCCGAGGCCACGAATTTCATAGAGACCGTGAGCAGCAGCATTTTGAATGTAGTTGAGGGTGCGGCGATCGTAGCCCCACGATTCTTCGAGATGGAGAGGTTGTTCAGGATGCATGGGTTCACTAAGACAGAAATAACAGGGCAGGTGAGGTATGGCGCGTAGGGGCAAATGACCATTTGCCTTTCCAGGGTTTTGCAGAATGTATCAATAATCCTGGGACGCATCGACATTCCAGTGATAGAGGGTTTTCGCTGACGCGACTCGCTTGAACGTGTTTGGATCGGCGGTCAATCCGGCTTTATTCAACAGTTCCGCCACAACTGCATAGTCCGCGTCAGTCATTGGCTCGATTTGAGCATCGGCCCCCAGCGATTTGATATCACCACGAATGTAAATCACGGCTTCGTAGAGAGAATCCCCCAGCGCATCTCCGGCATTGCCACAAATCACCATGCGACCAGCCTGAGCCATGAAGCCTGAAAAGCTGCCCACATTGCCGCCCACGACAATGTCTCCCCCTTTGAGGGAAATACCGCAGCGCAGTCCTGCATCGCCTTCGATGACAAGCAAGCCTCCGTGAGCAGATGCGCCTGCCGAACCAGAGGCAAATCCGGTGACATGCACAAGACCCGACATCATGTTTTCTGCTGCCCCTGTGCCGACATTGCCATGAACGGTGATCTGCGCGAGCTGATTCATACCACCAGCGTAATAACCAGCATGACCGTGGATGTCGACCTGAGCCGGAACATCTAACCCCACCGCTAAATGATGCGCCCCACCAGGATTGAGAATGGTCGCCTGGGTGCCCGCAGTCGCTTCTTTATGCAAAAACTGGTTAATCCTTCGCAGCGTATCGGTTTTTAAATCAAACGTGACAGCATCCATGACGAGAGAGTTGGTTACGACAGGGTTTGTGACGTCAGAGTCCATTGCTACAGAGTCCATTGCTACAGAGTCCACTGCTACAAAGTCCATATATATAGCTCCTCCGGGGCTGGCTCAAACACGTGGGCGTCGTTAATATTCGGAAGATGGGCGAGGGAACGAAACTCAGAGGCGATCGCCACATAGGTATCCGTTTCGGCAATGACAGCGGGCTTGCACGCAAACGGATCGCGCACGAGAGCCAACTGGTTTGCGGTCCCCATGAGTAAGGTATAGAATCCGTCTAATTCTTCAAAGCCTCGTTTTAGGGCTGCTTCCAAATCATCGCCTTCTTGCATGCGCCATTCTAAATAGCGGCATGCTGCTTCTGTGTCGTTATCGGTTTCAAACTGGATACCCAGCGGTTCCAACTGACGCCGGATAGAGTAGGGGTTGGATAGGGAGCCATTGTGAACCAGACAAAAATCTTCCCCGGCTGTAAAGGGGTGAGCATGGGCGGGCGTCACAGCAGATTCCGTTGCCATGCGGGTATGACCGACCAGGTGAGACCCGCTAAGCTGGCTAAACTGATAGCGATTGATGACGGTTTCAGGGCTGCCTGTATCTTTGTAGAGGTCGATGGTTCGTCCCGTGGAGAGGATGTACACAAAAGGATAGTGGCTTTTCAACCAGTCCTTGACGGCTATCGGTTCCGTTGTTGCTGACAGAATGGCATGGTTGAGGTGCGCCGTGATGTGAGGCTGGGTATCAAAGTGAGCTTGAAATGATTCCGCTAGGGTGCTCCAGTCACAGGCATGGGTGCCAGCATAAAGGCTATATTTTCGCTGAGAGGCAGCAAGGGGTTCGGTGAACACCGCCAGTCCTGATGAGTCTGGCCCCCGTTCCGTCATGCCGATGAGCATCGGCACCATCCATTCACCGAGAAGATGTCGCTGATTGGCGTCTTTAATGAGCAGTCCAACAATTCCACACATAATTTTGATGCTGATTTAGAACACACACGTTGATTCTAGGGGCGCACGGCTGTGTCCCCTCTACCGAATTTGATCGATGCCGACCACACCTCCTCCCAACTCTTCTGCAATGCCGACTAGGGTCTGCCACAGATATGGCCCATAGGAGCGATCGCCCCACACTTGGTAAAAGGGGCTGCCGTTCTGTTCCCCTGGCAAGACCGTCACGCTAACCCCAATCATCATGGTCATGACCACCGGATGGGTCGTTATCGGCAATGCTTGAAAATCGACGTTGCAGGTTTGCCGCAGGAGGGTGGGCAGGGCAGCACCACGAAGGGCGATCGCCAAATACTGACGTTCAACAGGATAAGCGGAGGCTCCCTCCTGAATAAGGGGAAAGCTCGGAAGGGCGGGGGGATCCCATCCGAGCTGTATGGCAAATTCGGTCATTCCCAATCGGGCGACCATGCCTCCGTTTGCATGATTGCACCAGGTATTTGAGGTTTCTGGAACGGGGATGTTGTGCTGAGCAAGCCAGTCTGCCGCACCTGAGCCTTTGACACCCCATTGAGGCAGACAGGAGAAATCGGCGATCGCCAGGGGATTGGCTGCCGTTGCTTCATTCCCAGTGACGGAGGAGACCGCTGCCAACGCTGACATGCCATAGACCTCTCGCCAGTTGCCCGAGATTGTTTTGAGCTGACGATCGACAGGACTGGTTCGTGTTGGCGTGTGAATTGCTGTATTCATGCCATCACCTCCTCGTGTAGGGCGCTGCTTTCTGGCTTTTGTCGGAGATTCTCCGGGTCATAGAAGGGCGTGTTACAGACGGTTGCCGCGATCATCTCGCCGTTGCTCAGCCGAATCGCAAGGGGAGTGCCGATGTCGGACTGATGGGGCTTCACATAAGCGAGACCAATGCCGTGTCCCAATGTGGGACTGTGGGCAATGCTGGTCACACGACCAGCAATCTCGCCATCATCGATGACTAGATTGCACTCTTGCGGAAGGGGTTGAGTTGCATTGGGCGGCAGCTTGAAGCCGACGAGAACCTGTTTGGGCGATCGCCCAGCGAAAACCTTGAGACTCCGCTGGCCGATGAAAAATGGCTTATCCATTTTCACAGCCCAGCCCATCGCGGCATCAAAGGGAGTGGTGAGGCCATCCGTGTCTTGGCCAACAATGATGTGTCCCTTTTCCAACCGCAGCAAGCGTTGAGCTTCTACCCCAAAGGGACGGATATTTTCGGCTGCTCCCGCCGCCATGAGTGCGTCCCACAGGGCTGCCCCATAGTCGGCGGCAACGTGAATTTCGTAGCCCCATTCTCCAACAAAGCCCACTCGCATGACGGTGGCGGCAATGCCTGCAACCATCATCGATTGCACCGCCAGATAGGGAAATGCTGTGGCCGAGAGATCGGTTTCTGTGAGTTTAGATAAGATGATTTGCGATCGCGGCCCCGCCACATTCACGGCGGCTCGTGCCCCCGTTAGATTCACCAAGCCACAATCAAGATTCCACAATGTCTTCAGTCGCGTCAGTTCTCGATAAACGGCGGCGGCTCCCGATGAGGTGGTGGTGAAATAGAAGTGCTCTGGCCCCAGCCGTGCAATCACACCATCATCAATGACGACACCCGTTTCATCAACCATCACGCCGTAGCGCGTTTTGCCAACCTTGAGCCTTTGGAATTTTCCGGTGTAGACTTGTTCCAGAAATGTTACTGCATCTGGCCCGCGCAGCTCCAGTTTCCCGAGGGTTCCCACGTCAATCAGGCCAACGCCAGAGCGCACAGCCAATGCTTCTGCCTGAATACAGGCTGTCGGAGAGAGCGTATTGTGTTGATAGTAGGCCGGACGCAGCCATTGTCCTGTCCGCATAAACGTTGCCCCACACAATGCATGGCGATCGTGCATGGGGGTGTGGCGAACGGGCGAGAAGCCACGTCCTGCCAGGTGAGATAGCGGAACGGGATGGAAGAAGGGACGAGCCGTTGTGGTGCCAACGTGCCCTGGTGATTGTCCATTGATGCGCGCCAGAATGCGCAGGGCATTCATATTGGAATGCTTTCCCTGACTTGGCCCCATGCCTACGGTGGAATAGCGCTTGAGTAATTCGATGTTGTCGAATCCTTCTTGGGCAGCATGGTAGAAATCCTTGAGCTGGAGGTCTTCGTCAAAGTCAACGAAATTCTTGTCTTTGGGATGGGGAACGATGGGCCATGGATGGGATGGCGGATCGTCGATCGATGACAACGCGGGTAGGGGCGCACAGCTGTGCGCCCCTACGGAATCTGTGTGAATGCCGGTATCTGCCGCAACCACGGGCGCAGGGCGGTGCGTCCCTACGGAATCTGGGCGAATTTCTGTATCGGCCGCAACCACGGGCGCAGGGCGGTGCGCTGCGACGGTAAATCCTAAATAGGTTGCGGCCTCGTACCCGGCTCGTTTGCCGTCCTGACATTTTGCGTCAACGTCATACACCCCATTGGCGCGTCCACATGCAAACACCCCATCGGGCAATCGTTTCGGCACAAACTGCTGCACCGATTCATCGAACACCATCTGGGTTCCGGCTTGATAGAGCAGGTTTGCGGCAGGAGCCCACCCGACGCTCATGACTAGCCCGTCGCAATGCATGCGCTGACTTGCTGATGCGGTGGGAACGCCATTCTCAATGGGGCACAGGATTGCGTGGGTTATCCCATCGGTTGCAGGGCTAGTCTGCGTTTCATAGACACAGTGGCCAGGGAAAATAGGAATGTCGTGCTGCGCGATCGCCCTTTCCAGGTCACCGAGATTGGGATTCGGACGCAGATCGGCGATCGCCACCACCTCTACCCCGTGAGCGACCAAATCCAGCGCTGCCCGATAGCCATCTAGATTTGCGGTGAATACGACAGCCCGCTGCATCGGTTTCACGGCATAGCGATAGATCAGTCGTTGGGCGGCTGAGGCTAGCATCACCCCGGGCAAATCATTGTTGCGAAATACGGCAGGTTGCTCGAAGGCTCCGCTGGCGACCACGACGGATTTTGCCCTCAGCTTCGTGATGCGATGCGGTTCTACCAGGGGAATCCAGTGATCGGCATAATAGCCCGCCGCTTGGGTATTCAGATAGCATCGAATTCGCCCATGGGATTGCACAGCGTCCACGAGCACGTGGGTTTGCATGGCCTGTTGGCGATCGCCCCCAAGCTGGTAGCATCCTGACCCTCCCAGGTGCGGATTTTCATCTACCAGAACAACCTGGGCACCTGCTTCTGCCGCTGCCAGCGCTGCCGACAGTCCCGATGGGCCACCTCCAATCACAGCCACATCACAGAAATCATATTGCTTGGGTGTGCGGATGTGGGGCGTGGTTGGGTCGAGTCGCCCGAGTCCTCCAATGCGACGAAACAGAGACTCCCACTGGCGAAACCAGCGCTTGCCATAAAACGCTTTGTAGTAGAAACCAACGGGTAAGAAAGACGAGAAAGCATCCAGAACAGAGGTGCGATCGCCCGCCACACCACCCATGGTATTCACGGCGTCTAGAATCATTTCTGGTTCAATGGGGGTCACATCTGCTCGGACGCTGAGTTGCTGCCCTCGTTGCAGGAGGCTATTCACATCATGGTTCGCGCCGCTGAGAATGCCACGGGGTCGGTGATATTTGAAGCTGCGCCCTAGAACCTGCTGTCCAGCCGCCCATAGGGCACTGCTAATCACATCGCCTTGATAGCCAGTGTAGCGAGATCCCTCGAAGGTGAAGGATACAGGCTGATGACGGTCAATCCATTCGCCAGGAATCGGTGGCAGGCGACGACTCATGCCTCCGCCTCCCCATGACCATATAGATACGTGGCCAGCACGATGTCTCGCTGGGTGTCCCGTTCTGCAATGAACCAGGTTGTGCTGGGAAGGTGGCACCACCATTCCTGTTGAATACCAGGCACGCTATCGCGGCTGTAGAGATAATCGCCCCAGGTTGCATCGTCTGCCGCGGTCGGATCGGGCATTGGCGTCACCGGGCCGCCATAGGAAAATTCGGAGATGGCGCGGGGGCCATTGATGGGACAGGTCATGATTTTCATCCGACCACACCTCCAACAGTGAACGCTGCGACGTCTTCAACACGCTGCAGGTCGAGGCCTGAAGACCCCTTACAATCGTCTGTCATCAGCGTTTGTGACTTAATGCCCAACGGATGCCGCACCTTTTTCTCCTACTAAGTTAAACTCACTAAACCGCGCTAACGAGAAATCCGTAATCAACTCGTGCGCCTGATCATGGGCCATCGTATAGGCCATCGTTTTGCCAGACACCGGAGTTGCCTTAAAGCCCCAGGTTCCCCAGCCCGCATCCAGATAAAACCCGTCGATTGGCGTTTTGCCCATTAGGGGTGCAAAATCGGGCGTCATATCGGCCATCCCGGCCCACTGGCGCACGACGTTCACATGAGACAAACAGGGAAACAGTTCCAGCATGTGCGCAGCCAACCCTTCGGCAAACTCCAAGGTCGAGCGAGTCGAGTGCAGCTCGTACGAATCAAGGGAAGCACCCATGACCAGCTCTCCCCGTGCCGTTTGGCTGACGTAAACATGCAGACTACCCGACACAATAATGGGTTCGAGCCATCGCTTCATCGGTTCGCTCACCATGGCTTGGAGGGGATGAATGTAGAGGGGCGATCGCAACCCCACCATCGCCAGCACCCTCGGCGTGAACCCAGCGACTGCACACAACACCTTGGAGGTTTCGATGTGTCCCCGATTGGTCTGCACCCCCATAACTCGCCCTGATGTCACCTCAATGCCCGTGACTTCTGTTTGCTGATGGATGTCGACCCCCCGCTGGCTGGCTCCTCGTCCGTAGCCCCACGCCACAGCATCATGGCGGGCAATGCTGCCAGGGGCATGGTAGAGCGCTCCCATAACAGGCATCGTATCCCCACAGGAAATATCCATGTACGGACATGCTGCTTGCACATCATCGGCATCAACCAATTCACTATCCACGCCGTAGTGCTTGTTCACCTCGGCCCGCCACCGCATGGTGCGAACGGAGGCATCTGTATGGGCTAGGGTGAAATGACCCCGCGTCGAGTAGAACAAATTGAGGTCAAATTCTTCGGACAGATCTTGCCAGAGCGTAACGGACTGATCGTAAAACTTGACGCCTTCTGGGGTGAGGTAGTTGGAGCGAATAATCGTCGTGTTTCGCCCAGTGTTCCCCCCTCCAAGGTAGCTGCGTTCGAGGACGGCGACGTCCGTGATGCCGTGGTCGCGTGCCAGGTAGTAAGCGGCGGCTAGCCCGTGTCCACCGGCTCCGATGATGACCGCATCGTAATGTTGCTTCAGGCGATCGGGTTGTCGAAACATCCGTGGTTCTGGATAGCCATCGAAACGGCTCTCCGGTGAACCATGATGATTCCTAGAGTGTTTCGACTGGCCTTTGGCCATCGCCAGTTTTAGCAAACGCAGAGGCATACACGCTATGACACGAACCCAACAGAGAAAGCACGATTAGACTCTGAATACTAAAGTCCTCGCCAAAACGGTTTTGTAACAACAGATTCATTTTTGAGTTCGTCTCGACTCAGCGTGTGGGGCGATCGCAGTCTTACGCCAAAAAACGTGTGACCGCAGCGCTGTATGTCTGGTAAGACTTGACACCTGTCAGCGTCTCCAACAGCTCACCATCTTTAAAAATCATGACCGATGGCATCCCTTTCAGCCCAAACCGCTTTGATATCTGCCGATTGGAATCGAAATCTATCTTCGTCACATGGACGCGATCGCCATAGGCATTGGCCAGCTGGTCGATTAGCGGCGTTACTTGCTTGCAAGAGCCACACCAAGACGCCATACAGTCAACCACCAGCAGAGATTCTTTGGCTAACAGTGAGTTGAGTTCGGCTTCATCTTTGATTAACGGCGCTGCACCCGGTGCCTCGTTGCCCAACTGAGCCAAGTCATTGGCGACTTCAGCAACGGATAGGCTCGCGTTGATTGTTTTGAGTTGCGATCGCTGCTGATAATACTCCAGTAATGGTGCGGTCTCTTCTTTGTGGCACGTTAAACGGCGACGAATAGATTCAATCGGCTCAGCATGTTCTTGCTCTTCCCACAGTCGATTAATCAGCAGCCCCGTCATTGCCTTCAAATAAACCACCGTCGCAGCAGGTTGCCCCACCGCCAACAACCACTCATCAAATGCCTGAGCCTGGGCAATCGTGCGTGGGAACCCATCCAGAACCCAGCCTCGTAACATGGCATCGGGTTGCTCAAACCTTTTCCGCATCAGCTTCATCACTAATGCATCCGGTACTAATTCTCCTGCTTCCACGTAGGTGCGCGCTTCAATGCCAATCGCAGACTCGTTACCGATTGCCTCCTGAAAAAGCATCCCGGTCGAGATATGGGGAATATGCCAACGATCAGCCAGGGCGATCGCCTGTGCCCTTACCCCCACACCCGGAGGCCCTAAAAGGATAAACTGCTTGAATTTCATGGATATAGACCCTTTCAAACCATAACGTTGGCTACGTTTCCCAATTCATGAACAAACGTAGAAACGTTACGCTCACAGGGCAAAACGGCATACGAAATCACAGAGGCACCGTGCACTCAGCAAATGAATGGGTTGCGCCTACAGTTGAACAGTATCTTTCAAGCTCCTGCGATGCGGTCATTTTTATGCATATTCTTTTAGATTTGGATCGCAAACGAAACAGATTGCCCCAAAACGTCTGTATTGAAATAATCATGAATGAGTTTATCTCGCATTCCGGCAATGTCTCGCCAGGGAATATCAGGATATTGATTTCTCACTAAATCTGGGATGCGCTTCACGGCTTCGCCAATAATCTCGATCGCCCTTGAAACC